>CAIWAH010000058.1 GCA_903910585.1 uncultured Verrucomicrobiota bacterium | reverse complement strand
GGAGCAGGGAGGGGGGACGACGGAGGGATGGTCGGTGGCGAGGACGTGCCAGCCGGCGGCCAGAAACTCCGCGCATAGCGCCTGGCCGATGCCGCCGGCGGCGCCGGTGATCAGGACGGCTGAAGGCTGGGAGGGAGCGGGCATGGGCGGGGAGCGGAATGCGAGGAGCAGGGAGCGGGGGGCGTCGAGCTCGGAGCGGGGAGCGGGGAGCGAGGGGCGGAGCGCAGGGGGCGCGGAGTTAGGAGCGGAGGTGGCGGATGAAGGCGAGCGTCATGCGGCTTTGTTCCTCCAAGGCGCGGAGCAGTTCGCTGACCTCCACGGACTGGAGCGCCTTTTCGCGGCTCAGCACCAACAGGATGTTGGCCACCTCAAAGACGGAGCGGCGGGAGAAGTTCAGAAAGCCCGCAAAATCCGCGTCGGAGGTGCTGCCGGAGCCTTCGGTGATGTTGTTGGTGATGCTGAGGGTCGCCCCGCGGAGCTGTTCGGCAAAACGATAGCGCTTCTGCTCATCCAGCCGGTCCGCCAGGGCAAACAGCGGTCCGCTCAGGGCCGCTCCGCGCTGCCAGATTTCCAGATCCTGAAACCGAAACTGCTTTTCCGGCATGGGAACTGCCCCGGGTGTGAATTTCTTGCTCCGTGCGCCCTGCTCCGAGCTCCGAGCTCCTAGCCTGGCTGCAGAAACCCGCAGAGCAGGTCGATGGCTTTTTCGCTGGTGCGGTTGACGGCCTCGACGGTGTTGCTGGCGTTGTGGGAGCCGAACAGCACGCGGTCACCAAAGGCCCGCAGCGGGGAGTCGGCCGGAAGCGGCTCGACTTCCATGACTTCCAGGGCGGCGGAATGGACGTGGCCGCTGGTCAGGGCCGCGGCGAGGTCGGCCTCGTTGATCAGCGGGCCACGGGACACGTTGATGATCCGGACGCCGGATTTCATCCGGGCGAGGCTGGCGGCGTTCACCAGATGCCGGTTCTCCCGGGTCAGGGCGCAGGTGAGCACGACGAAGTCGGCCTCCTCCACGCGGTCGGGCCAGGCCGCGGACTGCACGGCTTCGAGTCCCGGGGCGGGTTTGAAATAGGGGTCGTAGGCGATGACGTTGAGCTCGCAGGCGAGCAGGCGTTTGGCGGTGTTGCGGCCGATATCGCCAAAGCCGACCAGCGCCACGGTCTTGTCGCTGAGCGAGGTGCCGGCGGGCTTGAGCCACTGGCCCGCCTTGACCCCGCGATCAATCACGAAGGTTTGCCGCGCTAGGGCGATCACGTAGCCGAGGGCGATGTCGGCGACCTCGCGGCCGAACATGCCGGGCGTGTTGCTGATGGGGATGCCGAGGTCCTTGCAGGCGGCAAAGTCCACGTTGTCCACGCCCACGCCCCATTTGACGGCGGCCTTCAATTTGCCGGCCTGGGCGGCCGTGAAGACGCGGCGGGTGGCCGGATCGTCGCCGATGATCCAGCCGTCGAACTGGGGCACCAATTCCAGCAGTTCGGCCTCGCTGAGAATCTGGGTGACGTTGGGGGTGTGAATCTCAAGTCCCCGGCGCACGAATTCGGCGCGGAAACGGTCAATGGCCCGGAGCATCGGGGGACAGGTGATGAGGATACGCATGGGAGCAGGGAGCAGGGAGCAGGGAGCAGGGAGCAGGGAGCAGGGAGCAGGGAGC
>CAIWAH010000057.1 GCA_903910585.1 uncultured Verrucomicrobiota bacterium | reverse complement strand
CGGCGTGCGGCCGATGACCACGTCGCGTCCGGAGCACACCACAAAGTCGCCCATGCGGTCCGGCGGCAGTTCCATCAGGCGGGCGGCCAAATCGCGCGGATGCACCTCCGTGAGGCCGGGCAACGCGGCCACGAAGGCAATCACCTCGGCGAGCGTGCCCTTGAAGTCGGGAGGCAGATGGACCTGCGCGAACGAGCCCAGCGCACCGTGATGCACCACGTAGGGATCTGTGATCGGCAGGATGACGCGGAAGCCGTCGCCGAACCGCTTCACCAGCTCGGACTCCAGATAGATGACATTCGGCGAACCGTCGGGCTTCTGCTTGGCGTTCATGCCGTGGTCGGCCGTGACGCCCACCAGTGCGCCGAGGCCGAGCAGCTTGCCGATCTCCGCGTCCAGCCCGGCGTAGAAATCGAGGGCTTCCGGCGCTTCCGGCACGAACTTGTGCTGCATGAAATCCGTCGTGCTGAGGTAGAGGAAATCCGCGAGGCCCGCTTCCAGCAACCGGACACCGGCCTTGAGCACGTAGATCGAGGCGTCACCGGAATAGATGTGGGGCGTGGGGCCGACGAGCGCTTCCACGTCCGCGATGCCGTGGTATTCCTTTTTGGCTTCGCGGGCCTTCTCAGATGAGAAGGCGATGCCGCCGCCTGAGATCAGCCCGCTCGCAAAGATGTCGCGCAGCTTCTCCTTGGCCGTGACCACTCCGACCTTGCGGCCCGCCGCCTGCGCGGCCGGAAAGATTGTCGGCGCCCAGAGGAACTTCGCGGAGTTCATCATCACCTCCTGCCCGATGGAGGTGTCGTAGAAGAAGTTGCCGCCGATGCCGTGCACCGCCGGCGGCACGCCGGTGACGATGGAGCTGTTGTTGACGTTGGTGAAGCTCGGCATCTGGCCACGGGCAAAGCCGCGCCACCCGGCCACGCTCATCCGGGCCAGGTTCGGCATCCGTCCGCGGGCCAGCGCCGCGTCGAGATATTCATCGGCGGAACCGTCCAGGCAGATGACGGCAATGGGCTTGGCCGGCGGAGCGTAGGTGCGGCCATTGACGGTGAAGGAACAGGCGATCGGTGTAGGCATGGTGGAATCGGGATACGGCAAAATGGGTCACTGGCGTTTCAACAGCGACTTCGGGAAGTAGCCAACGGAGGTCTGGATGGCATGGGTGCAGGAACAGCCGGCGCTGCTTTCCGGCGCGAGCAGCATGCCGCCCGACGTGATCAGGCCCAGCCAGCAGCCGGTGCGGATGCCCTCGAACTGGATTCGTTTGTCGCTCTTGAGATCCCACATGCCGTGGAAGTGGTGGCGGAAGAACACCGCGTTCTTCGCCGCCGACATCACGCCGCAGCCGCGGCGTTCCGGCAGGTCGGTGCGGAGCAGCTTGCCCGCCCGCAGGTCAAACGACCGTTGGTCGGAGAAAAAGGTGTCCCCCACGATCAGCGGGTGCTGGAGGTGGCCACTGTGATGGCCCTTGTCCTCCTTGTGCGTGTCCGACCAAAGCAGGCGTCCCGGAATGGCGTCTTCCACGGAATCGCCCGCGTCCTTGCGTCCCGGAGGCGGCGCGTTGAAGGCAAACGTGTGGTAAACCTCGTTCTTGTCCGTGCCGGTCACGACCGCCGTGCTGTTCGCATAGACGAGGTAGGTCATGAACTGGCATGCGCTGAAGTCGTGAGCCTTCTGCCACAACTCCTTGCCTGTGTTCGCATCGAGCGCGACGAGCACCTGGTCGGTGAGCAGTTCGTTGGGCAGGCGGCAGGTGTTGGTGGCGAGCGCCTCGGGGTTCCGGCTTTCAAGGAACAGCACCATGCCGTCCGCGATGGTGATGGTGGAGTTCAGGATCGCGCCGCGCTGGTAAGTCCACTTCAGCTTCCCGGTCGTGGGCTCGTAGGCGAACAGCCGGTCACTGGTCACGCGGCTGACTTGGTCGGGAGCGTAGTCCTCATACCATTCGCCATCATCGCCCAGGTAGGCGCCGCCGGTCTTTTGCCGGCTGCCGATGAGCCAGTCCTTCGTCACCGAAACGTAACCCCAGTCGTAGGCTCCGGGCGTGTTCTCCACGACCTCGAAGCGCTTGACCCGCGCGCCGGTCTGACCGTCGAGCGCCAGGCAGTAACGGCCGTGGACGAGATAAACCCGGTCACCGTTCGCCGCCCAGTTGCTGCAATCGCGGGTGACATTGGCGCGCCGGACTTCGGGCGCCGACAACGACCACAGGATGGCGCCGTTGTAGGCGTCGAGGCCGAACAGCACCCGGTTACCTTGGACGAAGAGGCGGCCATTCACGCTGAGCGGCGCGGGATTGCGATTGCCGCGGTCGGGCATCGGGCGCGGACCGGGATCGCCCCACCACGCGGGTTGGAGTTCGCCGCCCACCAGTTCGTCCTGGCTGCACGCGGAGTTATCGGCACTGCCGTATTGGTGGCTCCATTCGCCGGCACCGACGAGGGCGGGGCGGACGGAACGCAACCAGAGCCCTTTTTCGCCCATGTCCAGTTTGGCGGCAGGAAACTCCACGCCGGCGGTCCACTTCTCCCAGGCGGCCTGGGAAAGCTGCTTGGCGAGACTCCGGTTCGCAGTGCCCAGCAGCACCGCGCCTCCCACCGGACGTTGTAGCCGTGCGACTTCAGCTGCCGAGACGGCCGGCGGTTCGCCGGTGAGCAATGCGGACTCCGAAACGATCAGGTTGGCCATCATGTCGCCGAAGGGCAGTTCGCTCCCCTTGGCGTGGTGCACGCTCGCCCGCGCGCCGTAAACGCCGGCGCGATCCAGGGTCTTGCGAACAGCAGTGACACGGGCGGAATCGGATTCGACCACGATCACGTCCATCCGGCTCTGGCGGACCAACTCCAGTGCCAGCCGGCCATCCACGGCCCCGAGCACGAAGCAATAGCCGTCACGGGCGCCCGACTGCTTCAGCAAGTCCGCGGCGATAGTCGCCATCTTGTTGTCCTCCGCGGCCACCTTGGCCGCAACTGCGGGAACCGTGGGCGGCTCCCAATAGAACGTTGTGTCGAACTGATGGCGTTTGGTCTGCACCGGATTCGCGCCGTCGGGCGGAGCCATGATGCGGTAGTGGTGTTCCAGGTCCGGTTTCAGGTTGCTGAGCACCACCTCGTGGCGGGTGCGCGCTCCGTCCTGACCGAGGTTCACCTTCTTGCCACCCGGCAGTTCGAGCTCCAGCCGGGTCGGCATCGCCACGTCGGTTTCGTAGGTCACGACGGCGGTGTTCCGGTCGCGCCAATCCACGAAGGGCCCGTAGGCCAGGCGCAGCAGTTTCGGCGGCGGGGCGGGTTCGGGGAACTCGGCCTTCTTCGCGGCGTAGCGGCTGCCGATTTCGGAGGCCGCCAGCGCCCGACGAAACAGACGCACTTCATGGATGGCTCCTGTCAGGCGGTAATGTTCGTCGTCGTCCTTGTAGGCGCCGATGGTCACCGGTGCCTTGCCCGGATACTCGATCGGCCCCGACTCGGTGGCCGCTTCCGCGGCGAGCGTGCCGTTGACGTAAAGTTTCAAGGCTGCGCCGTCGTAAGTGCCGACCACATGATACCAGCGCCCGAGCTCAAAGGGTTTGGCGGAAGTCAGGTAGTTCAGGCGCTTCGTCTTCTCGGATGCCAGCCCAAAGCAGAACGCGGAATCGCGATTGCCGAGGAGGAAGCCGCGCTCGAATTCGCCGTTGTCCTGGATGGCTCCGAAGACCGCGCCCCAGGCTTCGGCCCGGTCCATCCGCACCCACGACTCAACAGTGACGTCCTGCGTCGGCAGGAGCGCCTTCGAAAGATCGGGCGCGACGAGCAGGTCGGTGCTGCGGCCGTCCAGTTCCGCGCGCGGCGGTCCGGGATCGGCGATGAACTTCACCGGGCCGCGGAACGTGACATCCGGTCCACCCGCCACCGGCTTCACGTCGTCACCCAAAGAACGGTCCGGGGCGAAACGCCAGTGCGCGATGAGTCCGGGCTCCTG
>CAIWAH010000056.1 GCA_903910585.1 uncultured Verrucomicrobiota bacterium | reverse complement strand
GTTGGTGAAGTTCGCAAAGCCGCTCGCGACCACCGTGAGATTCGTGACCTGCACGTCGTCAGTGGCCGAGACGTTCACCCGCAGCGTGGAGCCGGCCGGGGCCGCGCCCGAGAGCGGTTCGAGGCGGGCCACAAGCGACACGGGCGGCTGGTTCTCCACGGTCACGATCTCCAGCGCCACTGCCCCCGACTCGTTGCCGAAGCGGTCCAACGCGACCGCGCGATACACGTGGCTGCCGGAGTCGGGCAGCTTCACGTTCACGCGGAAGGGCGTGGCGCTGGCCGTGCCCAGCACGCCGGAGTCATCCTCGAAGCGCACGCGTGCGCCGGGTTCGTTCGCGGCCAGCAGCGCCTCCAGCGCGACGGTGCGGCCCGCCACTGGCGACAGCCCGTCGGCGATCCGCAGCGTGGCGACTGTGGGTGCCTGCGTGTCGAGCGTGTGGAAGGTGCCGGTGAACGGCTGGTTCGTCGCCGCGTTGCCCGCCAAATCCTGCACGCCGGAAACTGAGAAGGTGTAGTTCGCATTCACGTCGAGCAGCGCCGCCGGCAGGAACGACACCGCCAAGCCGCCCACGCCCACCGAGGCCGTGCCGGCGACCGGACCCGCCGGGCCGGTGAGGGTGAAGACCAGGCCCTCGGCGCGGATCGGCTCGTTGAACGACAGACGCGGCACCGAGCGCGGGTCCACCTGTTCCTCGTTGTTCGCCGGGAACGCGGAGAGCAGCGCGGGGGCATCGTTGTCTGCCGTGGTGAAACTCGCGAAGAACGGCGTGGCCAGGAACCGGCCTTCCAGATCGGTCGGGCCGGACATCTCCGGGAGGTCGAGCACGGCGGGCCGTTCATTCTCGATGACCACGAGCTGATACGTGGCGCGGCTTTGCAGGCGGTTGGTCGGAGCCAAGCGCACGCGGCGCAAACTGCCATCGCCCGCGTCCTCCAGCGTCACGACCGCGGGCACCTTCACCCCGGTGGCGCTGCGCAGGAAGACTCCGCCACGATCCACCGACGCGGCGGCGAGCGGTTCGCTGAACAGCAGCGAAATCTCCGCGGTGACCGGCACCCCGTCCGCACCGCTGGCCGGGAAGACCGAGACGACCTCCGGCAGCGATTCGTCCAGCCGGCGGTCGCCGAGGTCGAGCACCTGGCCATCGGTTGCCAGCGAGCCGTTCACGTTCAGGACGCCGCCGAACCGGCCCACCGTGGCGGTAAACCTCACGTCGCCCAGCGGCACGCCGTCGAAGCGGAACCGCCCGGCCGCATCCGTGGCCACGCTGGCACGCCCCTGCGACGTGCCCACCCGCCGGAACGACAGCGACACGTCAGCCTCCCTTACCGGCGTCACGCCGTCCTCGCGGAACAGCCGGCCAATGACCGAGCCGCTTTCGGTCAGCACCAGCTCGACCGAATCTGTTTCGCCGCCGACAGCGATGGCGCCATCCGCCTGGGCCGCCAGGCTGGCCTGCTGCACGCGCACCGTGTAACGGCCCACCGCAATGTTCCCGAAGCGGAAGGTGCCGTCCGCCGCGGACAGGCCGACCTCGGTGGCGCCTTGGAATGGCGCATCCCGCATCACCAGGGTCACCACCGCGTCGCGCACCGGCGTGGTGCCGTCGCTGGCCAACACGCGGCCGGTAACCTCGCCGGTGCCCGGCAAGATGATCTCGAAATCCGGGTTGGGCCCGGCCGACGGCAACGACAGCGTGTTGAACCGCAAGAGGCCGTTGTGGCTGTCCCCGGGCAGCTTGGAGACGGCCCGGACCAGATAGCTGCCCAGCTTGAGATTGGCGAAGGTCGCCCGGCCGCGATCGTCGGTGTCCGCGGTGACCTCGATGCCACTCAGGCCGATGCCCACGGAGACATTGGTGCCGGGCACGTTGGT
>CAIWAH010000055.1 GCA_903910585.1 uncultured Verrucomicrobiota bacterium | reverse complement strand
GGGTCACCGCCAACGAGACCGTGCCGGTGGACTTCGAGGTCACCCACGGGTCCAGCGCCTGTGACGAGTCCACGCTGACCGGCGAGGCGGAACCGATTTCCAAGGCTCCCGGCGACACCGCCCTTGCCGGCACGCTCAACCTGTGGGGCGTGGTCGAGGGACGGGTGCTGCGTTCCGCCGGCGATTCCGCGCTGCAACGGATCATCCGGCTCATCCACGACGCCCAGCAGCGCCGCGCCCCGGCCCAACGGTTCACCGACCGCTTCGGCACGGCCTATACCGCGGCCGTTATCGCCGCCTGCTTAGGCCTCTTTCTGTTCTGCTGGCTGGTGCTCAAACAGGCGCCCTTTCTCGCTGCCGACGGCCGACCCAGTGCGTTCTACCGGGCGATGACCCTGCTAGTCGTCCTGTCGCCGTGCGCGCTGGTGCTGTCGGTGCCCTCGGCGATTCTCTCGGCGATCGCGTGCGGCGCGCGCCATGGCGTGCTGTTCCGCGGCGGTGCCGCCGTGGAGCACCTGGCCGAGGTGGGCACCGTGGCGATGGACAAGACTGGCACGCTCACGGAAGGCGCCCTGCGGCTGACCGATGTCCAATGCCACGAAGGCACGGAGGAAAAGGCGCTGCAAATCGCCGGTGGCCTCGCCCGACTCTCCAATCATCCGATCTCGCGCTCATTGGCCCGGGAAATCGCCCGGCGCGGCGTGGTAAGCGCGGTGTTTCCCCATACCGAAACCATCGCCGGACAGGGCATCCGCACCGTGGCCGGTGAACCGTTGCATGCGCTTGGCAACCGGGCCCTGATCGGCGACCGGATACCGCCGGAACTACCCGCGGAGCACCCCGACCTGCCACCGAGCACCAGCGAAACTTGGGTTCTGGGTCCCGGCGTGCTGGCCCGCCTGCGCATGCACGATCAGTTGCGCCCGGAGGCCGCGACCCTGGTGAAACGGCTCCAGGCCGACGGCCTGCGCACCATCATGCTGACCGGTGACCGTGAGTCTTCGGCGCACCGTCTGGCCCGGGAAGCGGGCTTGCAGGAATACCGCGCCCAACTTCGGCCCGAGGACAAGGTTGCGGCCGTCGAGGAACTCAAACGGGCCGGCCGTTCCGTCGCCATGATCGGCGATGGGGTCAACGACGCCCCGGTGCTCGCTGCCGCGGACGTGGGCATCGCCATGGGCGCCCGGGGTTCCGACGCGGCCCTGGAGCAGGCGGACGTGGTGCTGATGAACGACCGGCTCGAAAATTTCCTGTTCGCCCGCCAGCTCAGCCTGCGCGCCCGCGGCATCATCCGGCAGAACCTTGTCATCAGCCTCGGCACGATGACGCTGATGGCCCTGCTGACGCTCGGCTTCGCCGGCGTGCCCCTGTCGGTGGGCGTCGCAGCGCACGAAGGCAGCACCGTCATCGTGGTGCTCAACAGCCTGCGGCTCCTGTTCTCGCCCCGGCCACGCTGAGCAGGGCGGGCTCGACCCGCGCCCCTCCGGCAAAGTAAACCTGTGCCGATGAACGCCGCTTCCGCTCCCGCCGCCGGCCATCCGCGCGGGCTTTACACGCTCTTCTTCACGGAAATGTGGGAGCGGCTCAGCTACTACGGCATGCGCGCCCTGCTCGTGCTGTTCATGGTGGATCAGGTCCGCAACGGCGGCCTGGGCCTCGACGACAAAACCGCCACGGCGATCTACGGCCTCTACACCGCGGGCGTTTACCTCGCGGCGCTGCCGGGCGGCTGGATTGCCGACCGTTTGCTCGGCGCCCAGCGGGCGGTCTGGATCGGCGGCATCCTGATCGCGATCGGGCACTTCCTGCTGGCGGTTCCCAGCGCCGCGGTCTTCTTCGCCGGCCTGCTGCTGGTGGTCACCGGCACCGGTCTGCTGAAGCCGAACATCAGCGCCCTGGTGGGGGCGCTGTATCCGGAAGGCGGAGCCCGCCGCGACGCCGGGTTCACGGTCTTTTACATGGGCATCAATCTCGGCGCCGGAATCGGGCCGCTGGTCTGCTCGCTGCTCGGCGAAAAGCTCAACTGGCACTACGGGTTCACCGCGGCCGGCGTCGGCATGGTGCTGGGGCTGATTCAGTTTCGCCTGACCCGCCATCACCTCGGCACGGCCGGTCAACCGCCGGCGGACCGTGGCGCCGCCACGCGCCGCGACTGGGGTCTGCTCTGGTCCGCAGTGGCGGTGGCCGGGGCGCTCGTCGGACTCGTTTATGCCGGCGTGGTGCCCTTCAATCCGATCAAGGTTGCCCAGAACACCACGGTGCTGCTGGTGGGCCTCGCCGCAGCCTATTTCCTGTGGGCATTCCTCTTCGCCGGACTGACCGCGGCGGAGCAGGGCCGGATGGGTGTCATCGTGCTGCTGTTCATTTCGGCGGCGCTGTTCTGGGGCGGCTACGAACAGGCCGGCTCTTCGCTGAACCTGTTTGCGGAGCGCTTCACGGAGCGGGGCGTGACCGGAACGGATTGGACCATTCCCACCGGCTGGTTCCAGACCCTGCCGGCCGTGTTCGTGATCGCCTTCGCCCCGGTGGCGGCGGCGGTCTGGATGGCGCTCGGACGCCGGGGGGCGCAATCCGTCGCTGGCGGTAAAGATGTCCGTGGGCCTCCTGCTGCTCGCGGTGGGTTTCGTGGTGGTCGCGTTGGCGGCCCAGCGCACCCACGGCGGCGGCAAGGTGTGGCCGACGTGGCTGGTGCTCACCTACCTCTTCCATGTCTTCGGCGAACTGTGCGTGAGCCCGGTCGGACTCAGTTCCGTCACCAAACTCGCGCCGGCCCGACTCGTCGGCCAGATGATGGGTATCTGGTTCCTGGCCGCCTCGGTGGGCAACATGGCCGCCGGGCTGTTTGCCGGCGAAGTCACCGGGGAGAACACCGGCGACATGGCGGCGAAGTTCCTGCAGGTCGCCGCCGTGGGTGCGGTCACCGGCATCGTGCTGCTCGCCCTGAACAAGCCCGTGCGCCGCTGGATGGGCGGCGTGGAGTGAGCCGCCGGCGCATCAGCGACCGCCCTTGCAGACCGGGCAGGTGCTGGCGCTGTGGCCGAAGCGCGCCTTGAGATAATCGTGCGTTGCGGCCGCGGATTTCGGTGCGCTGGCGTCCACGGCGGCCTGCATTTCCTTCAGCAATTCCGGCCACGAACGCGGCTCCCAGCCGTGCGGCTTCCGCGGACCGAATTCAATGCGTGCCTCTGCCGGCGGCTGGGCAGTCCGCAGGAACCCGTCGAAATGCCGCGTCGCGGTGTCGAGGAAGTAGGTGTCGGCATCGCCCATCCAGATGTGGATCTTGCCGCGCAGCTTCGGGCCGACGGTGGCCCAGTGCCGGGCGAGATGATCGCGGAGATCGAACGGCCGCCACGCTTCGGCGACCGTGCGATCAATGATGCCGGTGCGGGCATCCCAGACCGTCGCCGGATCGCCGGCTGCGGTGCGCGGACTGAAGGTGGCATTCCACGCGCCCCACTGGCCGCCGGAGAACACGTAGCTGTCGCGGAATCCGAGGACGTTTTCGAGCTGGGTTTCCAGCCGCATGGTGAAGCGCGTTTCGCCGTTCACCTCGCGGGCGCATGGACGCTCGAAGCCGGCGCCATTCACAAAGGCATTGGTGTCGCCGTAGAGGTCCACCAACTGGAGCGCCCGGAAATCCGGCGGATCCGGATAGCCGCTCCAGCAGCCGCCGAACAGGTCCGGATACAGCGTCTGCAAGGCCAGCGAAACCCAGCCACCCGTCGAACCGCCGGTCGTGAAGCGCGCGTGCGGCTGTCCGACACAGCGAAAGGCCGCCTCGACGTAGGGCAGCAGCTCCTCGGTCAGCGCCGCGCCCCAAGGACCGTGATTGGCGGAATCCACCTGATAGGGATCGCCGAGCGGGCCGGCACCATCGAGCTGCAACAGCACAAATCGCGGCGTGCTGTCGGCCAGCCAGTCGCGCCGGAAATCGGCACCATCCCTCATCGCGCCCTCGACCCAGGTGTAACGCGTGCCAAACCCGCCAATGCGGATCACGAGCGGATACCGGCGGGTGGGTTCGTCCGCCCAGCCCCGCGGCAGGATCACGCCGGCGCGCAGGAACATCGGTCGCCCCCAGAACCGGCTCAGCGGCTCGGAGCGCAGCCGGATGAACTTCACCAAATCCGTGTCTGCCGGCGCGGGTTCGGGCAGGCGGTGGTTCAGCACGAGCTTGATCGAGTCCTTGCGCTTCGGATCAATCCGCGCGCGGACCGGCGGACTCACGAGATTTCCCGGAGCGTCGTGCAGCCGGAGGTCGCGGTTCGTGGCGAGGATCGCCTGGGCCCAGTATTCGCCGGCGGGCAGCTCGGTCAGGGAACGCAACGGGAACAGCGCGCTGTGTTGCCCGAGCGTCGCCGGGCGTCGACCGTCAAAGCCCTTCACATCGGCACCCAGCAAAGGTTCCGCCTGCAACGAGACATCGCCGATTCGGGTCCGGGGCTCCGGCGAGACCGCACGGCCGAGAACGACCAACAGTCGGCCTTCCACGGCCTCGCCCAGCAGACCCGGAGCGGCCGTGACCTCAAACTGGAGACGCGATTTGCCGGGCGGAACCAGCGCGGGATCGAGCGCCGGATTGGCCAAAAGGGTTCCGGCCAGGGCGAGCAGAAAGAAACCCAGTGAACGGCGCATCACCCGGCGAGGGTGCCGCCCACGGTGGTGAAGTCAAAGCGCCAGCGACGTTGTCGGCGCGGGGGCCAACTGCTAACCGTCCCGGGTGCAACGGCTCGGATGCAATCACGGCGGTTACTTCGGCGAACCACTCGACGTGGATGCCACGCTCGCCGCGTGCCGGGCGGCAGCGCTGCGACAAGGTTGGACCGAGGAATCCCTACCGCCCGCGGCGCTGAACCGCGTGGGATTCGTCCGCCGCTCCGGCCGCAGTTCCGCGCCGCGACTCTATCTCTCCGCCGGCATGCACGGCGATGAGCCGGCCGGACCACTCGCGCTGCGGCGACTGCTCGAGGAGAACGACTGGCCGGCAGCGGATCTCTGGCTGCTTCCATGCCTGAATCCCGCAGGCTTCCGCGCCAACACGCGCACCAACGCCGCCGGCGTGGACGTGAACCGCGATTATCGGAACCCGCAGTCCGACGAGGCCCGCGGCCACATCGCGTGGCTGGAACGGCAGCCTGGCTTTGACCTGACCCTGCTGCTGCACGAGGACTGGGAGGCCAACGGCTTTTACTGTTACGAACTGAATTCTGCAGGACGCACCTCGCTCGCACCGGCCATGATCGAGGCTGTCCGGCCCGTTTGCCCGATTGATGATTCCCCGGAAATTGACGGCCGTCCGCTGACCGCGCCCGGAATCATCCGCCCCGAGGTGCCCCCGGAGAGCCGGCCGGACTGGCCGGAAGCGCTCTGGCTGCGGGTCCACAAGGCGCCGTTGAGCTACACGCTCGAGGCGCCCAGCGACTGGCCGCTGCCGGTCCGGGTCGAAGCCCTCGTCCGAGCCGTGCGGACCGCCTGCAGGGTGTTTCTCCAGGGCACCTGACCGCGGGCCGTGGTTGCCACCCGCTGCCGCGGAAGTCAGGCTTGCGACATGATTTCTCCGCGCCTTGCCCACTTGGCTTCTTTGCTGGCCGTGCTGTTCGCCGGTTGGTCCACGCACGCTGCCGAACCGCTTTACCGCGGCAAACCGCTCCGCCTCCTGCTGATCACCGGCGGCTGCTGTCACAACTATCCGTTCCAGTCGGCCCAGCTCACGAACGCCGTGTCCGCCCAGGCCGATGTGCAGTGGACGGTCATCAACGAAGGCGGCACGGGCACCCGCGGGCAGATCGCGCTCTACGACAAAGCCGACTGGGCCAAGCCCTACGATGTCGTGGTGCACAACGAGTGCTTCGCCGACACCGCCGACGCGGCCTACATCCGCCGCATCACCTCCGCGCACAAGGCCGGAACGCCCGCGGTCGTGGTGCACTGCGCGATGCACACCTACCGGGCGGCCCAGTTCGACGACTGGCGCGAATTCCTCGGCGTGACCAGCCGGCACCATGAGCATCAGAGCCGCTATCCGGTGAAGGTCGTGGCGAAGGATCATCCGGTGATGAAGGGCTTTCCCGAACGCTGGGTCACGCCGATGGACGAGCTCTACATCCTGGAAAAGGTTTGGCCCGGCACCCGGCCGCTCGCGACTTCGGTCAGCGAAAAGACCGGTCAGGAACAGCCCGTCGTCTGGGTGAACCAGTATCAGGGTGTGCGCGTCTTTGGCACGACCTACGGGCATTCGGACGACACCTTCCGCGATCCCGTGTTCCTGAACCTGCTCGCCCGCGGCATCGTGTGGGCGGGCGGCAAGCTGGAGTGAATCCGGCCCTGCGGCGGATCGCCGGTTGGTGCTGGCCGAATACATGGTAGCCTGCGGCCGACAATGCAGACGATTATCCACTGGTTCCGGCGCGACCTGCGCGTGAGCGACAACACGGCGTTGCACGAGGCGTGGTCGCGCGGGAACTGCGTGGTGCCGGTCTTCATCCTCGACGACGCCATTCTCCAGGCCGCGGACTGCGCCGCCGCGCGGGTTGCCTACCAGTTGGGCGTGCTGGAATCGCTGCGGAAGAACCTCGAAGCGCTCGGTCACCGCCTGATTCTCCGCCACGGAACCCCGCACGAGGAGCTGGTGAAGCTCTCCCGGGACGTGAAGGCGGACGCGGTTTTCACGAACCGCGATTACGAACCCTATGCCATCGCCCGGGATCGCAAGGTGGCGGGCGCGCTTTACGAGGCCGGCGTGTATTTCGAGTCCTTCAAGGACCACGTCATCTGGGAGAACCGGGAAATCCTGACCAAGGCGGGCGAACCCTACACCGTGTTCACGCCCTACTCGCGGGCGTGGCGGGCCAAGGGCGTGCCGCCGCCGGTGCCGAAACTCGGCCGGGCCAAAACGCCGGTTCCCGAATCCGTGAAATCCCTGCCGGTGCCGACCAGCAGCGATGCGTTGGGGCACCGCCTCCGGCAGCAGTTGCCGGACGCGGGCGAACACGCGGGGCTCGAAGTGCTGAAGCAGTTTCTGGCCGACCGGGTTTACCGCTATGATACGTCTCGGAATTTTCCCGCGGACGAGGCGGGCACGTCCCGGCTTTCACCGCATTTCCGCTTCGGCACCGTCGGCACCCGGACGGTGTTCGCCAAACTGTTCGCCGCCCGGGACACGGCACCGCCCGCCAGCGATGCCGCCTGTCAGGTTTGGGAAACCGAGCTGATCTGGCGCGAGTTCTACCAGCAGATTCTCGCGAACTACCCGCACGTCGCCGAGCGCTGCTTCCGTCCCGAATACGACGACCTGAAATGGTCCGGCACGGACGCCCAGTTCGACGCGTGGTGCGCCGGGCAGACCGGGTTCCCGATCGTGGACGCGGCGATGCGATGCCTGAACGCCACCGGCGGAATGCACAACCGGCTGCGGATGATCGTCGCGATGTTCCTCACCAAAGACCTGCTGATCTCGTGGCAGCGCGGGGAGCGCTACTTCATGCAGCAGCTGCTGGACGGCGAACTGGCAGCCAACAACGGCGGCTGGCAATGGAGCGCAGGCTGCGGCACGGATGCGGCGCCGTATTTCCGGATCTTCAACCCGGTTTCCCAGGGCGAGAAGTTTGATCCGGAGGGAAACTTCGTGCGGAAGTGGGTGCCGGAACTCCGGGACGCGCCCGCCGAGCTGATTCATCAGCCGTGGGAGAACCCGCTGCTGTTGGCGCGGTCGAAGTATCCGGCTCCCATCGTGGACCACGCCCGGCAACGCGAACGCTGCCTGGCGATGTTCAAGGCGGTGAAAGCCCCAACGCCGAAGGCGTAGGCGGCAAACGCCCGGAGCTCAGCGGCCGTTGTAGAGGCGTTCCGCGAGGCGCTGCGGCAGGCCGGCGGCCAGAATCTTGTTGGCGGCGGCGGCGATGTCGTAGTCCAGCCGGCGCAACTCGATGGTCTGGGCAGGCATGTCGTAGATGGCATAGGCCGCCTTCGGGTTGCCATCGCGGGGCTGGCCCACGCTGCCGACGTTCACGAAATACTTCTTGCCCGGCTCGACCCGGAACTTCGAGTAGGTTCCTCCCCGCACCCCCGTGTCGCGGATGAACGCCACCGGCACATGGGTGTGACCGAAGAAGCAAATCTGGGTGTTCTGGTAGGTGAAGCTGGCGGCGGCCTCCAGTTTCTCAAAAACGTAACCCCAGCGCTGCGGTGCATCCAACGTGGCGTGGACGATGGAGAAATTTGCCACCAGCCGGAAATACTTCAGGTCACGCAGCCACTTGCGGTCCTCCTCGGTGAGCTGGGCGCGGGTCCACGCCACCGCCTCGGCCGCGGCGTCGTTGAAGCCATCGGGCGACTCGTCGCTGCCGATGTATTCGTCGTGGTTGCCCTTCACCACGGGGATGTTCATGCCGCGGACAATGTCCAGGCACTCCTTGGGGTTCGCGCCGTAGCCGACCACGTCACCCAGACAGACGACGTGGGTGCACTTCTGCTGCTTGATGTCCTCCAGCACCACCTGGAACGCGTCCAGGTTGGCGTGGATGTCAGCGATGATCGCGTATCGGTTCATTCCCTTACGGCGCAATCACGAAGCCGCGGAATTCACCGTTCGCTTCGGACCAGATTTCGTCTTCGTTTTTGATCAGCGGTCCCAATCCCGACTCACGGATGGCCAAACGGAATTCACGCAATTCGGTTTCAGCCCCTTCGGCCAGCAGGTCCACCCTCCCATCCGGCAGGTTCCGAACCCGTCCGGTCACCTCAAATCCGGCCGCCACCTGCCGGGTCTGGTAGCGGAATCCCACTCCCTGCACCTGGCCGGAGTAGAAAACCTGCATACGCCGACGCCTCATGCGTGAATCCATGGCCTGATTTCCACCCGGAAATCGTAACCGTGAACAGGCCGGCGACTTAGCCATATCCGTGCCGAGCGAGGCAACGGATTTGTTGGCGGCGTCTGGTCCGGATTGGCGCCAGTCACCCCAGAATGAACTGGTTACACCGGCAATCTGGGCCATTATGGCGCAGAATTGACCGGCCTCCAGGGCCGGCGCCTCCATCCTTGCGTCGGACCCCGTTTTCCCAGGTAATTGCCGTGGGCATGGCGCTTCAAGATTTGACCCCGCAGTTGCGAACCCGGCTGGGCCGGGTCGAACGCTTGGTCGGCCTGTTTCTGGTCGCCACGGTGCTCGCTCTGGTGACGGCCTTCGGATTCTACCTCCGCCACATTGCCAAAGAACGGGGCTGGTTCACGGTCAAGGTGCCCTATTACACCATGATCGGCGATTCGACCGGCCTGCGGGTGGGGTCGCCGGTCACGATGAAGGGCTTCGTGGTGGGGGAAATCACCAAGGTCGAAACCACCGAGTGGTCCCAGTGGCACCGCGACAACAACTACAATGTCTTCGTCGGGTTCATCGTCCGCGATCCCTATCACGGCTACATCTGGACGGACTCGAAGGTGAATCTCGGGGCCGGCAGCTTTTTGGGCGACCGCTCGCTCGAAATCATCCGGGGAAATGCCGGCGTCGTGACGGTCATCGCCAAACCCGGCCAGCCGACCCGCATCCTTTCCGAGAAATACGCCTGGAAGCCGGCCGAAACAAATCTCAACTACCTGACCGAGGCGGAAGCCCCGAGCGGATTCTATCTCACGGCTGAAGAAGAGCAGCCGCTCCCGGTCCGGCTGACGGAAATCGCCAACCAGGTGAATGCGGCCCTGCCGGGCGTGTTTGCGATGACCAATCAGGTCAACATCGCGCTGGGCAACCTCACGAACATCACCGCGCAGCTTGCGTCCACCATGCCCAAGGTGGACGGCGCGATCTCCGAAGCGACGGCGCTCGTCGCCACCCTCAAGCCTGCCTTGGAAAAGCCGGGCGGCCTGGGCGATCTGATTCTGCCCACCAATCTCAACACCCAGGTCACCCTGCTGGTGTCGAACCTGAACCCCGGCAGCGGTCCGCTGGCCCTCACGCTGAGCAACGTCAACCAGCGCCTGACCGACATCGGCCTCACTCTGACCAACGTGAACCAGCAGCTGAGCAGTAACACCAACCTGCTCGCGGACGCCAACCAGCTCACCCGCGACGTGGGCTCGCTGGCCAGTTCCATTGAGACTCTGCTGCGCAAACACTGGCTCTTCCGCTCCGCCTTCAAGACCAACGAGGCGAAGAAGAAGTAGGCCCGCGGCTCAGGTCCACTGCGTGACCCGGTGGCCGGCCTTGTCGGTGAACGCTCCCCACACCAGGAGGAAGTGGTCCACCAGCGCCCAGATGCCGAAGCCGCCGAGCGTGAACAGCTGCAGCAGGCCGGTGCCGATCTTGCCGACGTAGAACCGGTGGATGCCCAGAAACCCGAGGAAAAATTTCAGCAGAAAGGCTGGCGCCAGACGCTTGTCGCTGGCGGATGCCTCGTAATTCCAGCGGGTAATGGGCAGTCCGCGGTCATCCTTCATCGCCCCGACCAGCAGCAGCACCAGGTCGATCAGAACCCAAAGTCCAAAGCCGCCGAGCGTCAGCAACTGGAGCACTCCCAGGAGCGGGCGCCGGGTGTAGAAACGATGCACCCCGAGGAATCCGAAATAGAGGGCCAGGATGCCCACCCGGGGCACATGAAGGTCACTGGTCTGCGAGTTGGAGGAATCGTTGTTCATGATCGGCGGTTCTGTTTACAGCACGGAGCACCCGGTGTCGCCGTTGGAAGTTTCGCCCACCGATTCCAACCGACGGTCCAGAAACAAAAACCGCCGGAGCGTTCGCCCCGGCGGTTGCAGTTGAAAATTGGATTCCGAAATCCGAGGGCGGACCTCAGTAGGCCGCCTGGGCGCCCTTGATCGCGCGCTTCTGCATCCACGGCATGAGCGAGCGGAGCTTGGCGCCGGTCTTCTCGATCGGGTGCTGTTCGCCTTTCTTGAGCAGCGCGTTGTATTTCTTGTAGCCGCCCTTGTATTCGGCGACCCACTCCTTGGCGAACTTGCCGGACTGGATGTCCTTCAGCGCGGCCTTCATGCGCTTCTTCACCGAGGCGTCCACAATCTTCGGGCCGACGCTCACGTCGCCCCACTTGGCGGTCTCGGAGATCGAGAAGCGCATGCCGGCGATGCCAGACTCGTTCATGAGGTCCACGATCAGCTTGAGCTCGTGGAGGCACTCGAAATAGGCCATCTCGGGCGAGTATCCCGCCTCGACGAGCACCTCGAAGCCAGCCTGCACCAGTGCGCTGGCACCGCCACAGAGGACGGTCTGCTCACCGAACAGATCGGTTTCGGTCTCTTCCTTGAAGCTGGTCTCGATGACACCCGCGCGGGTGCCGCCAACGCCCTTGGCCCAGGCGAGGGCCGTCTTCTTGGCCTTCTTGGAGGCGTTCTGGTAGATGGCGATGAGGGCGGGCACGCCTTTGCCTTCGGTGAACTGGCGGCGGACGATGTGGCCCGGTCCCTTCGGGGCGACGAGGATCACGTCCACGTCCTTGGGCGGGACGATGGTCTTGTAGTGAACCGAGAAACCGTGGCTGAAGAGGAGGGTCTTGCCCTTGGTCAGGTTGGGCGCGATGTCCTTCTCGTAGCAGGCGGGCTGCTTGGTGTCGGGCAGGGGCCACGAAGATGACGTCGGCGCGCTTCACGGCTTCACCCGTGGGCACGACCTCAAAGCCCTTCTCGCGGGCGACCGCGATGGACTTCGAGCCCTCGTAGAGGCCGATGATGACGTTGCAGCCGGACTCCTTGAGGTTGAGCGCGTGGGCGTGGCCCTGCGAGCCGAAGCCGAGGACCGCGAGGGTTTTGCCTTTGAAGACGCTCAGGTCGGCGTCCTTGTCGGTATAGACTTTTGCCATAGCTGAAAGAATGGGAAGTTAAGCAGGAAAGAAAGCGGAAGGACACAGTTAATGCGGATGACTCCACCTGTGCCGTTTGGGGTTCATTCTGCAGTCGTCAGGGTCAGGCGCGCGGCAGCGCGACCACACCGGTCCGGGTCAGGTCCAGGATGCCGAAGTCCTTCATCAGCGTGATGAACTTCTCGATCTTCCCCTCCGCGCCGGTGATCTCGATGGTGAGGTTGCCCGGCTGCACGTCCACGACCTTGGCGCGGAAGAGTTCGGCCATCTGGCAGATCTCGGCGCGGTTCGCCGGCTCGGCCTTCACCTTCAGCAGCACCAGCTCGCGGTCAATGTAGTCGCCCTGCCGGTAATCAATGACCTTCACGGTGTCCACCAGCTTGTCGAGCTGCTTGACGATCTGCTCGACCGTGGCGGCGTCGCCGCGGGTGACAATCGTCATCCGCGAGAGCGAGGCGTCGTGGGTGGGGGCGACGTTGAGCGAGTCGATGTTGTAGCCGCGGCCGGAAAAGAGGCCGGTGACGCGCGTGAGCACGCCGAACTTGTTTTCGACCAGGACCGAGATGGTGTGGCGCATGTTCTTCTTCTGGCGCGTGAAACGGTTGGGTGGTTCTGCTCGACTCCCCGGAAACCCGTCCCACGCTTCGCTTGCTGCTTCCGGAAAATCAAAAACCCGCGGTAGGGACCGCGGGCGATCCGGAAGCCGTCAAATTCCCCGGAGCCGCGTCAGTCCCGCACGGGCGGAACTACGCTTACTACGAGAAAATCTGCCGGAATCATCGGGCGCGGACGCTAAAGGAGCGGCCCGGGCGGTCAACGGGTTTTTGCTGGGCCGCGCCGGATCGGGGGAGCTCCCTCGCCCCGCAGCACAGCGCGGGGAGAGGGTTGGGGAGAGGGGAGCCCAACGAAAGGTCGCGGGTTTTCCCGGCCACCTCCTCTCCCCGGCCCTCTCCTCCACTCCGCGTGGCGGAGAGGGAGACGGGGCAGGGCCGAGATGCGCCGCGCCGGACCGTGCCCATCGCCGACATTCCCGCGAACGTGGGTTGCGGGCGCCGGGGGCGACCGGGCATCGTCGCGCCATCCGTTTCCCATGAAAGTCCGTGGCCACAACGTCTTCGCCGGAGCAGCGACGCTGGCAGCGCTGTTGGCCGGAGCCACCCTGCAGGCGGACCCGGTCCGGTTTTCCCGGGACATCCTCCCGCTGCTGTCCGACAACTGCTTCGGCTGTCATGGGCCGGCGGAGACCGGACGCAAGGGCGGCCTGCGCCTGGACCTCCGTGGCGGCGCGCTCGGGATCGGCAAGAGCGGCGCGCCGGCGATAATCTCCGGCGACAGCACGCGCAGCGAGGTGATACGGCGGTTGCTGACCACGGATCCTGACGAGGTGATGCCCCCGCCGAGGTCGAACCGGAAACTGACTCCCGACCAGATCGAACTGCTACGCCGCTGGATCGACGAGGGCGCGGTCTGGGGCAAACACTGGGCCTACGAACCGCCGGTGCGCCCCGCCCTGCCCACTCCTTCGCTGGACTCCGGAATCCGGAACCCCATCGATGCCTTCGTGCACGCCCGGCTGGCAAATGAAGGGCTTGCCCCAACCCCCGAGGCTCCGCCCGCGACCCTGATCCGCCGCGTGACGCTCGACCTCACCGGCCTGCCGCCCACGCCGGAGGAAGTGGCGGCGTTCGAGCGGGAATGCGCGGAGGAACAGAATCTGGAAAACAGGAAGACAGGAAAGCGGGAGACCAGGAACAGCTCCAAGCGACAGACATTGCCCGCTGCCGGCATTCCTGGCTTCCAGAATCAGCCTTCGCGTTCCGCCTACGAACGCCTCGTGGACCGCCTGCTGGCTTCCCCCCGGTTCGGAGAACGCCTGGCGTGGGACTGGATGGAGGCGGCCCGTTACGCCGATTCCAACGGCTACCAGGGCGACAGCGAACGCACCATGTGGCCGTGGCGCGACTGGGTGGTGGACGCCTTCAACCGCAACCTGCCGTTCGACCAGTTCACGGTCTGGCAGATCGCCGGCGACCGGCTGCCGGCAGCGACTCACGAGCAGCGCCTCGCCACCGCCTTCCTCCGCAACCACATGATCAACGGCGAGGGCGGCCGCATCCCGGAGGAGAACCGCATTGATTACCTCTTCGATCAGACCGAAACCGTCGCCACGGTCTGGCTTGGCGCGACCTTCAACTGCACCCGCTGCCATGACCACAAATACGATCCCTACACCCAGCGCGATTACTTCAGCCTGCTGGCGTTCTTCAACCGGACCAGCGTGGACGGCAGCGGCGGCAATCCGCAGACGCCGCCGAATCTCGCGGTGCCGAGTCCCGAGCAGACCCGCCGACTGAACGAAATGGAGGCCAAGCTCGCCACGGCGATCCGCGCGACCGAGGAATTGGAGTCGGCCAAGTTCACCCGGGAAACCGGCCGGCCGGTGGACGAAGCCGCCGCTGCGAAGGTCCTGCCCAAAGAAATCCTCGACCACCTGAAGGTGCCGCCGAAGGACCGCGACAACGGCCGCCTGGAAAAACTCGCCGTGCACTGGAAGGAATCGGACCCGGCTTACGAACGGACGCTTACCGCACTTCGCCAGGCCCGCGACGCGCGCAACTCGGCCGCGTGGAGCATTCCGTGGGTGATGGTCATGGAGGACATGGCGAAGCCCCGCACCACTTACATTCTCCAGCGCGGCAACTACCAGAAGCCCGGCGCCGAAGTGGACGCCGCGGTCCCGGCCAGCCTGGCGTGGAATTCGGACGAAACTCATGCCGACCGCCTGGCCCTCGCCCGTTGGCTGGTCGCTCCGGAAAATCCGCTGACGGCCCGGGTGACGGTGAACCGTTTCTGGCAGTCGTTCTTCGGCGTGGGTCTGGTGAAGACCGCCGAGGATTTTGGCGTGCAGGGCGAGAAGCCGTCGCACCCGGAATTGCTCGACTGGCTCGCCACGGAGTTCACCGGGTCCGGCTGGGATGTGAAACACCTCGTGCGCCTGCTCGTCACCAGCGCCACTTACCGGCAGTCGTCGCGGGTCACGCCCGCCGCGGCGGAGCGCGATCCGGAGAACCGGCTGCTGGCCCGGGGACCGCGCTTCCGGATGCCGTCGTGGATGATCCGCGACGTCGCCTTGGCCGCGTCGGGTCTGCTCGCGCCGGAAGTCGGCGGCGCGCCGGTGAAGCCATATCAGCCGGCCGGCGTGTGGGAGGAAGCGACATTCGGCAACAAACGCTACGAACAGGACCACGGTGCCGCGCTCTACCGGCGCAGCCTCTACGTGTTCTGGCGGCGCATCGTCGGCCCCACGATGTTCTTCGATGTCGCCAGCCGGCAGACCTGCACCGTGAAAACGCCCCGCACCAACGTGCCGCTGCACGCCCTGCTCACGCTGAATGACGTCACCTACGTCGAGGCTGCCCGGGCGCTGGCGGCGAAGGCCCACTCGCAGGGCAAGTCCGATGCGGACCGCTTGGCCTGGGCTTGGCGCCGAGTGCTGGGGCGGGCACCGACCCCAAAAGAAAGCGCCATCGCGTTGAGGGGACTTGCCCAACACCGCCAGCATTACGCCGCGGATCCGGAAGCGGCGAAGCATCTGCTGTCCGCCGGCGAATCCCCGGCTGCAACCGGACTGGCTCAGACCGAACACGCCGCGTGGACGGTCGTGTGCAGCACGTTGCTCAACCTCGACGAAGCCGTGACCAAGGAATGAGCCGCGGCGCCAAAACGAAACGACCCCAGCCCGGTCTGGATTGAGGCAACACGCCGGAACACCTGCTCCGCACCATGTCCTTTGCCGCCGAACTTGAACTGCTGATCCGCGCCCGTTACCCGCTCATCTACGTGCAAACCAGTGAGGAACTGCGCGTGCTGCCCGTCGTCCTCGAGATCGCGGGCCGCCGGGGAAAAAAGGTCTTCGAGTGGTCGTGTTCCACGGGCGTCGTGGCGGCCGGAACCAGTGTCCAGAGCCAGAAATCCCGCGGCACCGCGACCAAGGATCCCCTCGCGGCGTTGGACCTCGTGCTCGACCAGGTGGAGCCGGCCATCTTCGTCTTCAAGGATCTGCACCCGTTCCTCGCCCGGTCCAACTTCGCCGTCATCCGCCGGCTGAAGGACATCGCGCTGCACCTGAAGAACAGCTTCAAGACGCTGATCCTCGTGGCGCCGCTGCTGGAGATTCCGCCGGAACTGGAGAAGGAGATCACCGTCGTCAACTTGCCGCTGCCCACCCGCGAGGAACTGGGGGAACTGCTCGACCGAATCCTCGCCGACGTGCGCGAACTCCGGCAGGTGGACCTGGCACTCGACGACGCCGGCCGCGACCGCCTGCTGCAGGCGGCGCTGGGCCTGACCCTGGGCGAGGCGGAAAACGTCTTCGCGAAGATCATCGTCAAGGACGCCCGCCTCGACGGGGAGGACGTCGCGGAGGTGTTCGCCGAGAAACAGCAGATCATCCGCAAGAGCGGTCTGCTGGAATACTGCGCGCCGGCGGAGAGCTTCGGCCACGTCGGCGGCATGGCGGTGCTGAAGGACTGGCTGGTGAAACGTTCCGCGGCCTTCACCGCCGAAGCCCGCGCCTACGGCCTGCCCGCCCCCCGGGGCGTGCTGCTGCTCGGCGTGCAGGGCTGCGGCAAAAGCCTGTGCGCGAAGGCCGTCGCCAGTCAGTGGCGGCTGCCGCTGCTGCGGTTCGACATGGGCCGGATGTTCGGCAGCCTCGTCGGCTCCTCGGAGGAAAACGTCCGCCGCGCCATCGCAGTCGCGGAATCCGTCGCGCCGGCCATCCTCTGGGTGGACGAGATCGACAAGGCCTTCGCCGGCGCGCAGGGCAGCGGCGCGAGCGACGGCGGCACGACCGCGCGCGTGTTCGGCACGTTCCTGACCTGGCTGAGCGAGAAATCGGCGCCGGTGTTCGTGGTGGCGACGGCCAACGACATCTCGCAGCTCCCGCCGGAGCTGCTGCGCAAGGGCCGGCTCGACGAGATCTTCTTCGTGGACCTGCCGGCGGAAGCCGAGCGTGCGGAGATCTTCGGAGTTCACCTGGCCAAACGCGGCCGCGCGCCGGAGCAGTTTGACCTCGGCGCCCTCGCCAACGCCGCCCGGGAATTCAGCGGGGCCGAAATCGAGGAAGCCATCAACAGCGCCCTTTACGAGGCGTTCTCCGTGGGCACAGAACTCGCCACCGAACACGTTTTGGGGGCGATCCGCGAAACAGTGCCGCTGGCCCGCACCATGGACGAACAGATCGGCCGGCTGCGGAATTGGGCCGAAGGCCGGGCCCGCAACGCCAGCCTCGCTCGCCAAACCCAACCGGGCGGCCACATGGCGCGGAAGATGGAGCTGTGAGCGGGCCTGAGAGGGCCAGTAGCCTGAACTGCCAGGCGTAGCTGGGCACCGCAGGCGTCCGCCTTGGGTCGCCCCGAAAGTGCTGCCGGTTTCCAACCGGCAGGCCCCGTGAAACGACGCGGGCTGCCCGTCGTGAACGCCCGCTGCGGGCTTTAGCTCTGGCCGAAGGCCACTGCGCGGGGTGCAGGCTGTCGCCCAGAAGCCTGCGGCCCGCTC
>CAIWAH010000054.1 GCA_903910585.1 uncultured Verrucomicrobiota bacterium | reverse complement strand
TGGCAAATGATTTCCAGTCCGACACCTGCCCCGCCGGACCATCCAGACGCCAGCGGGTCGCATTGACACTCGACAGCACGTCGAAATACAGGCGCTTCGCGGCCGCGAGGCTGAAGGTGAACCGCCGGGTCTGGCCCGGCACCGCGAGCGTGCCGGTCACCGTGGAGCCCACTGCCAGCGCTTCCGTGGTGTCGGTCACGGTCCGGAGCACAAACGAGTAAGGCACGGCCGAAATCTCGTGGACGTAACCCCGCACCCAGAGCCGGTATTCGCCGCCAGCTTCGAGGGTGAGAAACTGGTCCTGGCCCAGGCCGGCGTAGAACAACTGCCGATCGAACCGGTCCCGCAACTGCCACAGCGCGTTGCGGGTGTTGCCGGTCAGCGCATCGAAGAACATCCGCGTGCCCGCCGCGGCGGTGAACCGGTAGAGCCGGGCTTCGGTCCCCGGATTCAGCTCGTCGGTCACCGGCACCTCCGGCACCAGCGACGTCGCGCTGGCCAGGTTGCTCAGGCGGAACTGGTAGGCATTCGTGCGGCCATTGTCGCCGGACACGGCCAGCGTGTAGTCGCCCGGGGTGAGTTCACGCAGGCTGTCAGCGAGGCTGCCTTCGTCGCCCTGGAACGACTGGCGGCTGATCACGGTGCCTTCCGGCCCGGTCAGGGACCAGCCCAGCGAATTGACCGGCAGCAGCGCATCGAAAAACAGGCTCGTCCGCGCCGGCAGCGTGAAGGTGTGCCGCTGGGTCTGTCCGGGCGCGGTAATGACGCCGTCCACCACGGCTCCCAACGTCAACGGTTGCAGCCCGTCCGTCACCGGCAGCAGCGCGAATTCCAGCGTCCGTTCCGCAGGGCTTTCATGGACGTAGCCTTCCACCAACAGCGTCCATGTCCCCGGCAGATTCAAGGTCACGGGGCCATATTGGTCGCGGGACCACGACTGGAACGCGACCCCACCGAACGGGTCCACCCAGCGCACATAGGTGTTGCCCGACAAATTGCCGCCGCGGAACTGGTAGAACCAGCGTGATCCCGCAGTGGCGTTGAACCGATACATCACGGTCTCCCGCGAGGTGGCGAAGGCATTGGTCGTCGG
This sequence comes from uncultured Verrucomicrobiota bacterium, assembly GCA_903910585.1. GTDB lineage: Bacteria > Verrucomicrobiota > Verrucomicrobiia > Limisphaerales > UBA9464 > CAIWAH01. Next base: position 13,890 of record CAIWAH010000054.1, on the reverse strand, counting down.
TTCGCCGGCCACCAGCGGGGTCGCCGCTCCGAGTTCCTGCAACCGGAACGCAAAGGCGCGGTCGGCCGTCCCAGTCACTTGCAGTTGGTGCGTGCCTGGCGACAGGCGCAGCAGCGGGTCGCCGGAAATGCCGTCTGTGCCCGCCCAGGACCGGCGGTTGACCAGCAGCCCGTCCGGACCGGTCAGACTCCAGGTCACGCCTGAAGCCGGATCCAGGGCATCCATCGCCACCCACGTCGGCACCGGAATCTGGACCGTGTAAAAGTTGGTCGTGTTGGCCGCCGTGGTGCCATTGACGGTCTGCCCCAACGTGATGGCCGTGCCCGTCAGCGTCGGTGGTGGCACGTTGCCCAGGTTTTCCACGTTGAAGATCACGGTGCCTTCGCCGGTGGCATACACGTCGCCTTCGAGCAGCAGCGTGTAGGTTCCGGCGGGCGTGAGCGACAGGACCGGTGAATCGGTCACCCCGCCGTCATGCACCACCGTCCCGGTCGGACCAAACAGCCGGATGCGCCCGTCGAAATTCGTTCGTCCCAGCAGATCAAACCGCACCTGGTCCCCGGCGGCTGCCGGAAACTGGTAATAGGCCGTGGACTGTGCCGGCACGAGGCGGTTGGTCACGTTGGCCCCGAGCGTCAGCACCGTGGCGTCCGCCAAATCCGCCAGCCGAAACGCATAGGGCGAAGTCGTGGCGCCATTTCCCTCCACCACGAGCGAGTATTCGCCCGGCACCAGCGGCAACCACGCGCTGCCCGCCGCGACCCGCTGGGCGTCGCTGTTGGCGAAACTGCGGCTTTCCACCACCGCCCCGCGCGGACCAGTCAGGCTCCAGCGCAGGGACGGCTCCGGGGTCAGCGAGTCGAAATACAGGGCGCGCGCCGCTTCCAGGCGAAACGTGAACGTGTCGCGCTCCCCGGGTTCCCGGATTTCACCGTTCGTGGTGACCGTCGCCGCCGACAGCGAGGTGGCGAACGCGACTCCGGCGGCGAACAGCGCAGCCGAATACGGACGTAGGGACCTTTTCATGATGCTGATGACATGGACCGACGAAACTGACGAAACCGGAGCTGTCCGGGGATGGCGACCTCACCGTGACCGCGAACCCAAACAGCCGGCCGCCCCGGACAGGGACGGCGGCAACGGCCGCTGCTGCACTGCACTCTTCATGCTCCTACCTGACCGGAAGACCAAGAAACAAAGGAGGGTCGCTTCCCCCACGTCGCTTCCCCCACGAAAGCGACCCTCCAGCTCCATTCCCCAATAATTCCCCCCACCGAGAAAACCTGCGGACGCCGAACTTCCCGCACAAACGGAGGTGGTTGAGTAGCGCAGTTTCTTCACTCCGTTCGTGCCACAGCCAGAAATCCGGCGTCCGCAAATGGGAATTCAGCGATAGCCGTGCCATTCTCGGGATTCGCATGTTTGCGAACTTCGCCGCCCCTCCGCGACCTCTGCCTACCGGATTTGGGCTTTTTCTGGCCCATTTCGGTCGCCATGTTCCCGCCGTGACGTTGCCGGACCAGATGACCGAACTCGCCCGCCAGGCCAAACAGTCCGCGCGGCAGTTGGCCCGCTTGACCACCGCGGAGAAGAACGCCGCCTTGACCGCCATGGCCGACGCCCTAGCAAGCTCCGGCCCGGAACTGCAATCCGCTAACGCTAAAGACCTTGAGGTCGGCCGTTCCCTGAGCCTCAGCGGCGCGATGCTGGACCGCTTGGCCCTCACCGACGCCCGTATCACCGCCATGGCGCAGGGGCTCCGCGAGGTCGCCGCCCTGCCGGACCCCGTCGGCCGCGTCCTCGACGAACGCACCCGGCCCAACGGCCTGCGCCTCCGCAAGGTCAGCACGCCCATCGGTGTTGTGGTCATCATCTACGAATCGCGGCCCAACGTGACCGCCGACGCCGCCAGCCTGTGCTTCAAGACCGGCAACGCGACCATCCTCCGAGGCGGCAAGGAAGCCCTGAACAGCAACCTGCTCATCGCCCGACTCATGATTGAGGCCGGGCGCCAGGCGCTCGGGGATCGCTTCCCCGCCCATGCCATCCAAGTCGTGCCCACGACCGACCGCGAGGCCATTCCCGCGCTGCTTTCGCTCACCCAATACGTGGACCTCTGCATGCCCCGCGGCGGCGAGGGGCTCATCCGCGCCGTAACCGAGTGCTCCAAGGTGCCCGTGATCAAGCACTACAAGGGCGTCTGCCACGTCTTCGTGGACCGCGCCGCCGACCTCGCGATGGCCGGCGAAATCGTCCTCAACGCCAAGTGCCAGCGCCCCTCCACCTGCAACGCCGCCGAAACCCTGCTCGTGGACCGCTCCGTCGCCGCCACCTTCCTCCCCGCCATCGCCGCCAAGCTGGCCGAGAAAAACGTCGAACTCCGCTGCGACGCCGAGTCCCTGGAAATCCTCAATTCCGCAATCCGCAATCCGCAATCCGCAATCAAGGCGGCAGCCGAGGCCGATTGGTCCACCGAATACAACGACTACATCCTCAACGTCCGTGTCGTGGACGGCGTGGACGCCGCCATCGAACACATCGCCGCCTACGGCTCCGCCCATAGCGACACCATCGTGACGGCCGACGCGGCGACCGCGGCGAAGTTCCAGCAGGAGGTGGACTCCGCCGCCGTTTACTGGAACGCCAGCACGCGTTTCACCGACGGCTATGAATTCGGCATGGGCGCCGAGATCGGCATCAGCACCGACAAGATCGGTGCCCGCGGCCCGATGGGGCTGGAAGAGCTGTGCAGCTACAAGTGGCTGGGCTTCGGGAACGGGCAGTTGCGGGGCTAGTTTTTAACTGGGCACACTTGCCGTGACAGGATTCGACCCATCGCAGATTCAGTGGCGCAAGCCTTGGCATCCGATCTCACCTGAGCAGGCTTCAAGTGCCGAGGCGGAGTTGCAACGAGAGTTGTGCTCCGGACACGTTCTGTTTGGCAGAACGGTTGCAGCCATTGGTTTCCGCCAAGATTGTGACGACATCCTTTTCTACCTTGGAGAGTCGCCGCCACGTTTTGCCGTAGTTCATCTGACTTATCAGCAAGAGACACAGCCAAGATGGCCTGATACTGCACTGTTTGACTCACTCGCCGTCTGGATCGAGCGATGCATGATTCCAGACGCTGAGGAGTTTGCACTGTGATCAATCTATTGGGTCCGTGCCTAGAATAAGTCCTACTCCCCCTTCGCCCTTACCCCTTTCCTCACCATGCGCGCCCTCCAGCTCGAATCCCCCAAGTCCTTCCGCTTCGTTGACATCGCCGCACCCGCCGCGCCCGGACCCGGCGAGGCGCTCCTGCGCGTTCATCGCGTCGGTATCTGCGGCACCGACTACGGCGGCTTCCTCGGCAAGATGCCGTTCTACAGCTACCCGCGCATTCCCGGACACGAACTCGGCGTCGAGGTGCTCGCCGTCGGCGACGGTGTAACCAACGTCCGCCCTGGCGACCGTTGCTCCGTCGAGCCCTACCTGAACTGCCAGAAGTGCTCCGCCTGCCGCCGCGGCCACACCAACTGCTGCGAGCACAACCAGACCCTCGGCGTCATGTGCGACGGCGGCCTCACCAGCCAGATCATCCTGCCCGCCCGCAAGCTGCACCCGGCCAACCGGCTCAGCTACGAGCAGTCCGCGCTCGTCGAGACGCTCGCCATCGGCTGCCACGCGGTGAACCGGAGCCAGTTGAAGGCCGGCGAAACCGCCCTCGTCATCGGCGCCGGCCCCATCGGGCTGTCCGCCATCGAATTCACCAAGCTCGCCGGCGCCCGCACCATCGTCATGGACATGAACGAGCAGCGCCTCGCCTTCGTGCGCGACGTCATGGGCGTGCCCGACACCATCCTCACCACCGGCGACGGCTCCGAACTCGCCCGCCTCGCCGAACTCACCGGCGGCGAGCTCGCCCACGTCGTCGTGGACGCCACCGGCTCCAACAAGTCCATGAGCCACGCGCTGAACTATTGCGCCTTTGCCGGCCGGCTTGCCTATGTCGGCATCACGCAGGCCGAACTCAGCTTCCCGCACGCGCCCGCCCTGCACCGCCGCGAACTCACGATCCTCGCCAGCCGCAACGCCCTGCCGGGCGACTTCACGCGCATCATCACCGCCATCGAAACCGGCCAGCTCGACACCCGCCCGTGGATCACCCACCGCGCCCCCTTCGCCGAAGTCATCGAAGCGTTTCCAGCCTGGCTGAAACCCGAGACCGGCGTGATCAAGGCGATGGTGGAAATTGAATCACCCTAAGCGTCATTGCCGTGTCAAAACTGTTGACTGTGAGGTTTTACGCCTATCTTTTTCGCACCATCGCCATATGTTAATGGAAGACGTAGGCATTTCGGTATGCACAAACTAATCTTAAAGGTTGGACCATCAATGGCACTGTTGCTCGCCGGTGTTTCGGTGAACGCGGCTTTAATCCTCGATGGCAGCTTTGAGAGTCAGGCCGTGCTTCAAGCAAACCCCAGCTACACCCCCACGTCCGGCGCCTTCAGTGGGCAACCGCTCGGCGCTGGATGGAACAATTGGAGCTGGAGTTCATGGCAAGATAATAACCTTGGAGTGGGCGTTTGGGTCGGTGGATCCATCGCTCGCACCGAGGAGTTCGCCGCCGGATGGAAATGGGCCCAAGATGGAGGGGTGTTTGGCATCATCAAGGATCGCCAGACCATGTCCCAAACGTTCTTGGCCACCGAAAGCGGGGTTGGGACGCTCGATTGGTTCGATGCCAACCGCCCCTCTTGGCGCAACCACACATGGTTCGGCCGCCCCAACGATTACAGCGTCACGCTGATTGACGCCAACGGCGGCGTCCAGACGGTCGGCAACTACACCAGCGCGGTGTATCTCGGCCTCGAGTCAAATAGTTGGAACAACTTGGGCGACGATCGTTTCACCTCCGAAGGTAAGGCGGGTTGGTTCCCTAGGACCGCCACCGGCTTCGTGCTTCAGGGGGGCATGACCTACACGCTCGCGTTCAACAGCCTCGCCCCCACCTATGTCGACGGGAACGGCATCACGCAGATCGACGACCGAACAACCCTGCTCGACAGCATCTCCCTTAGCGTCAGCCCCATGCTTGCCCCAGACCCGGTGCCGGAAGCCGGGACAGCGGGGGCGCTAGGCATGGTCGCATTGGCTGGCCTCGCGGGTTGGTGCCGTGCCCGCCGCCGCTGAGGTGTGGCGCGGGGCACGGTTTTTCCCGCCTTTGCGATCAGAACAACTCCCGCCGCCAGCAGTTTCCTGCCGGTATGCGGCGCTGGACGCCAAAGGGCAGGTTCCAGCCTGATTCGTGATGTTGGCGGTTTTCGGAACCCGGCCGCGTGGATTACGACGGGCGCGACCGCGACCCGCGCCTGGCACAGTCCCCGGCGTTCGCGACGGCCGTCACCCGGGAGCTGCGGCGGCGGTTTGGGCGGCTGACCTCCCGGCAATTGGCGCAGACGATGGTCTGCCGGTGCCTGGTGCGCTGCGACGGCGGCGCGGGCACGGAGACCGCCACAACGGCGGCGCGCGAGCTCGTCTATTGCCTCGCCCACGCGCACCACCACTTCGCCCTGATCGCCGTGATCGCGCGGCTCAATGGCGTGCGCCTGCCGGCCGATTTCGGGCTGGCTCCGTCCACGCTGGCTCATCGCGCGGAAACGGCGGCGGCGACGATTTCCCTCGCGGCATGAATCCCGATACCGGCGTCGAGAGCCTCGTGCGCGGCCTGCACCCCGTGGCGCAGGCCGCGGCGCTGGGATTGGCGACCTTCGTGCAGGAGGACATTCCGACCATTTCCGCCGCCCTGCTGGCCGCCGCCGGGAAACTTCCGTGTTTGGTCGGCTGGGCCGGCTGCTTTCTGGGCATCTGGATCGGCGACCTGCTGCTCTACCTCGTCGCCCGGCACGGCGGCCGAACGGCCCTGGAGTGGCGCTGGGTTCGGCGGTTCGTGCCGCCATCGGCGGTGGAACGGTCCGAGCGGTGGTTTGCCGTCCAAGGCACCTGGCTGCTGGTCACGAGCCGGCTGGTTCCGGGAACCCGGCTGCCCACCTACCTCGCGGCGGGATTTCTCCGGCTTCCGTTTCTTCGCTTCGCCGCCGTGACCGGCCTCGCGGTGATGGCCTGGACCTCGGCGTGGTTCGCCCTCGCCCACGGCGGCGGCGCCGCCCTGCTCTCGGCAACAGAACCCGCACCCGGCCGGGCGTGGCTTTGGGGGGCGCTGCTGGTGGCGCTCGTCGGAGCGGCCCGTTGGGCACCGAAACTGTTGGCAACCGACCACCGCAGGCGGATCGCCGCGGCCGTGGGCCGCTGGCGGCGCTGGGAATTCTGGCCGGCGTGGCTGTTCTATTTTCCCGTCGGGCTGCGATATGCCCAGCTCGCCCTGCGACACCGCAGCGTGACGCTGCCGACTGCTGCCAATCCCGGAATCGTTGCCGGCGGTCTCGTGGGCGAATCCAAGTTCGCCACGCTGCGGGACCTGATGGCAACCAGCCCGGAATTCACCGCGCCAGCGTGGCTGCTTTCGGGAACCTCGGCGGAACGCACCGAAAGCCTTCAGCGCCTTCTGGAATCCGGCCAGGTGCGGTTTCCGCTGATCCTGAAGCCGGACCTGGGCCAGCGCGGCCTCGGCGTGAAACTCATCCGCGATCCGGAATCCGCGCGGCATTATCTGGCCTACACCCCGGCGGCCGTCGTCGTTCAACGCTACGTCCCGGGACCGCTCGAGGCCGGGCTGTTCTACTACCGCTTTCCAGACGAGCCCACCGGGCATCTGTTTGCCCTCACGGAAAAGGTGTTCCCGATGCTGACGGGCGACGGGGTCCACACGGTCGAGGAACTGGTCTGGCGCGACCCGCGGGCGCGCTTTGTGGCCGAACGCTACCTCGCCCGCCTCGAGGCGCGCCGCAATGAAGTGCTGCCTGCGGGAGCTGCGTTGCGGCTGGTCGAGGCCGGCAATCACGCCCAAGGCTGCATCTTCCGGGACGGAGCCCACCTCTCGACGCCCGCGTTGGCGGCGCGGGTGGACGAAATCTCCCGGAAACTGCCGGGCTTCTTCATCGGCCGTTACGACGTGCGGTTCGAGAGCGAGGCGGATCTTCGGGCGGGACGCGGCTTCCAGATTCTGGAACTCAACGGCGCCGGCGCCGAGGCGACCGCGATCTACGATGCGCGCAACTCGCTGACGACCGCGTATCGCACGCTGTTCCGCCAGTGGGAGCTGGTCTTTGCCATCGGCGCAGCCAACCGTTCCCGCGGCGTGCAGCCGCTGCCGCCACGGGAACTGGTGCGGCACTGGCAGAACGCCCGGCGGCTCTTTGCATCCTATCCGCCAGCCGACTGAAGCCATGTGCACCGTCACCTTCTGGCCCCGCCGCCGGGGCTTTCTTCTGGGCATGAACCGCGACGAGCAGCGGACGCGAATCTCGGGCCTGCCGCCGGAACGGTTCGCGGTGGGTGCCCGCCGCGGGGTGAATCCGCGCGAGCCGGGCGGCGGCACTTGGATTTCGGTCAATGACCTGGGAATCGGTTTCGCCCTGCTCAACTGGTATGCGGTCGCGGCGGTGGCCGCGGCGCCGGCGGTTTCCCGCGGCGGGATTGTGCTCGCGGTCCGGGATGCAGATTCATCGGCGGAAGTTGTCAGGCGGCTCGGACGGCTGCCGTGGCCTCGGCTGAATCCGTGCCGGTTGCTGGGCATTTTCCCGGGCGAGCGGCAGGTGCGGGAATGGCGTTGGGATCTGCACGGGCTGACCGTGGTCACGCACCCGTGGCAGCCGGCCCAGTGGCAGTCGTCCGGTCATCGGGAAGCCGAAGCCCAGCGGATCCGCGGGGCGGAATTCCAGCGTCGCCGGGCCGATGCCGATGCCGGCAGCGTCGGCTGGCTGCGCCGGCTGCATGCCTCCCACGCGCCCGCGTCTGGCGCGTTCTCCGTCTGCATGCACCGCGACGACGCGGCCACGGTGAGCTACACCGAGCTGGAGGTGACCCCGCAGATCCAGGCCGTCCGTCATCGGCTGGGTGCCCCCTGTGAGGCGGGGCCCTTCCATGACCTGAGCACCGCCGCCGGCTAGCCAAGGCCGGCGGCGGGGCACTGGAAGCGCCTGCTCCGTGGTGCGACGCAGGCGGAACAAGGCCGATTCTGCGGTGGCGGGCGGCTTGGCACGCTTCACCTCGTCGCTCACGGCAATCTCCAGTTTGGCCGGCTGCCTGTTGCCAATGCCTGCTCGGTCACCGCTGGCCTCGATCACCAAATTACGTCCCAACGCAGGCGCCATTTCGCACTGCGACTCATTCCATTTCCCGGAGGTAACCGGTTTGAGCAGTGGGCGGTTGCTCCCGGAAACCGCGGCGGGGGTTGCAGGGCAACCCGTCTCACAGCATTTGCCGGAAGTCTTCGGGAAGTGGTATCAGCAGTGAGCCAGCCACTACCGCCTGCCGATCACCCAGGGCCGGGAAGACCTGCGCCCGCTTCCGGCTGGAAGCAGGGCACCGAATGACCGATACTTCGCCCGTCACCGCGCATGAATCCCGTCGCCAGTTCCTCCTCCACCGCCGGACTTCGCCTGGATGCCCACCAGCACTTCTGGCGCTACAGCGCGGCGCAGTATGCGTGGATTCCGCCGGGCTCGCCGCTCCAGCGGGACTGGCTGCCGGCGGACCTCGCTGCGCTGCAGGCGCCGCTGGGCCTCGACGGTTCCATCGTGGTGCAGGCCCGGCAGTCGCTCGCCGAATCCAACTGGCTGCTGGGGCTGGCCGATGCCGACCCGCGCATCCGGGGAGTCGTGGGCTGGGTGGATTTGCAGGACGACCGCGTGGAGGAATCCCTCGCCGAGTTCGCCGCGCATCCGAAATTCGTCGGCGTCCGCCATGTCGTGCAGGACGAACCGGATGACCGGTTCATGCTGCGGCCCGCGTTCCTCCGCGGACTGGGCCGGCTGAAGCAGTTCGGCCTGCGCTATGATCTCCTCATCTATCCGAAACAGCTTCCGGTCGCGCTGGAAGTGGTCCGGCAGTTTCCGGAGCAGCCCTTCGTGCTGGATCACATCGCCAAGCCGTTCATCCGCGACGGTCTCCTCTCCCCGTGGCGCGAGCAGATCGGGGAACTGGCCCGCTTCCCGAACGTGCTCTGCAAGGTGTCCGGCATGGTCACCGAGGCGAAGCACCTCGGCTGGACCCCGTCCGATTTCCGGCCCTATCTCGACACCGTCTTCGCGGCCTTCGGCGAGGACCGGCTGATGTTCGGCTCGGACTGGCCGGTGTGCCTGCTGGCGGGTTCGTATGAGCAGGTCTTCCGGCTGGCCGAAGACCATGTGGTCAACGTCGCGCAGTATTCCGCGGCGGCGCAGGCCAAATTCTTCGGCGGCAACTGCGCCCGCTTCTACGGCGTTCGCTGATCCTCCCCGGACTTGATTTCGCCGACGGCGTGCGCCGAGCTTGCGGCATGTCATCCCCGCTCCTGCCGCGCCGCACCTGGCTGGGTTCAATGGGTGCCCTTGCCCTGTCCGCCGGTGAACTCGCTGCCGCGGCGCCGCCACCGATCTTCGTCGAGGGCTACGCCGGCCGCATGAGTTATGCGCCCGGCGAGGAACTCACGCTGCACGTCTCGACCAGCGAGGCGGAGTTCGCCGTCGAGATCACCCGGATCGGCGCCCAACGCACCACGGTCTGGACCCAGGCGAAGCTGCCCGGCGCCGAACACGCCATCCCCGAGAACGCCTCGTCGCACGGGTGCGGCTGGCCCGCGGCGGTGAAGCTCCCGCTCCCGGCCGACTGGCCGACGGGCTACTACCTCGTGACCTTCCGCGTGCGGGATGGCGGCGGGAAATATGTCCACCGCAGCGCGCGCGGTGCGGAGAGCAGCTGCTTCTTCGTGCTGCGTCCCGCGGAACCTGGAAAGCGCTCCCGCATCCTGCTCCAGCTCTCCACCCACACCTACAACGCCTACAACAACTGGGGCGGCTTCAGCCTCTACGCCTACAACGGTCGCGGCGGCAACCAGGGCCATCGCGTGTCCTCGGCCCGCCCGCCGATGCCGCAGTTCGCCAACTGGGAGCAGCCCTTTGTGGAATGGGCCGAACGCCAGGGCATCGCCCTCGACTTCGCCACGAACGGCGACCTGGAATTCCACCCGGAACTCCTGCGTTCCTACCGGCTCGTGCTCAGTGTCGGTCACGACGAATACTGGTCCGCACCGATGCGCGACGAACTCGAACGCTTCATCGGCGGCGGCGGCAACGTCGCCTTCTTCAGCGGCAACACCTGCTGCTGGCAGGTGCGCAGCGAGGACGGCGGCCAGGCGCTCACCTGCTGGAAGCAGAACTTCCAGCAGGACCCCGTTTACACGGCCCGCGGCAGCCGGGCGACGCTGTCCTCGCTCTGGAGCCATCACCTCGTCGAGCGGCCGGAGAACCGTCTGACCGGCGTGGGCTTTCTCTGGGGCGGCTACCACAAAAGCCACGGCCAGCTCATGGACGCGAGCGGCGCCTACACGGTGCACCGGCCGGAGCACTGGCTGTTCGCCGGCACGAACCTGAAGCGCGGCGATGGGTTCGGCGGGAGCGACACCATCGTGGGCTACGAATGCGACGGTTGCGAACTGACGTGGCGTGACGGGCTGCCGACGCCGACCTTTCGCGACGGCACGCCGGAGTCCTTTGAGATCCTCGCGAGCGCCCCGGCCCAGTGGCATCCCGACGACTGCGAGTGGTATGAGCGCTGGGAGAACGGCCGCAAGGGCAACGCGGTGTTGGGCGTCTATCAGCGCGGCGGCACGGTGTTCACCAGCGGCAGCACCGACTGGGCGCACGGACTGCGCGGCAACGATCCCGTCGTCGAGCGCATCACCCGCAACGTCCTCGAACGCCTCGGCCGATGAAACCTTCGCGCCATCCTTTGGGCTCCGGGCGAGCCGTCGCCGTGGCGATCTTCCTGTCGCTAAGTCTGCCCAACGCCCGCGCGGCCGACTTCCTCCGTGACCTGGATGGCGACGGCGAGCCCGAGCGGATTGTCCGGGTCGGTGAACAGGAGGAGATCCAGCGCGTGGACAAGGCTTCCGGCGCGTGGACGAAGGCGGATTTCGGCCTGCCCGACGGCGTCACGTTGAACGATGCCCAAGGGCAGGACGCGGGGCTGCGCTTCGTGGACCTCAACGGCGACGGGCACGACGACGTGCTGTTCGCCAACGCGGACCGCTTTGCCCTTCACCTGTGGACCAAGAACGTTCAGCCGCATCTCGGCTGGACCCGCGGCTGGTCGCAGTTCGTCCGGGCGGGTCAGCGCACCGGCGCTGCCCACGAGCCGCCTTCGCTGGTGGGCGCCACCGTCACCTTGCGGGACGGCCAGGTGGAGATCTCCCGGCCGGCCGAAGGAAATCGTCCGGCGGCCGTGTCCCACATCGCAGCGAAGCGGCTCATCGCGTTCGATATGCCGCCGCCGCAGTCGCCGGCGGAAGCGCTGGCGAGCTTCCGGGTGCGGGCTGGCTTCCGCGTGGAACTGGTCGCGGCCGAACCGGTCGTCGTGGACCCCGTGGCGTTCGACTGGGATGCCGCCGGGCGCCTTTGGGTGGTGGAGATGCGCGACTATCCGCTGGGCCTCGACGGTCGGGGCCAGCCCGGCGGCGTGGTCAAGGTGCTGGCCGATGACGACGGCGACGGTCGCTGCGAACGCGCCACCGTCTTCCTCGACGGACTGCCGTTTCCCACCAGCGTGATGCCCTGGCGGCGGGGCGCGCTCATCGCCACCGCGCCGGACCTGATCTATGCCGAGGACACCGATGGCGACGGCCGCGCCGACGTGCGCACGGTGCTGTTCACCGGCCTCACGCCCGGCAACCAGCAGCATCGGTTCAACGGATTTGAATGGGGCCTGGACGGCTGGATCTACGCCGCCAACGGCGACAGCGGCGGCCGGGTGCGTTCGCTGAAAACCGGCGCGGAAGTCTCCATCAGCGGACGCGATTTCCGTTTCCGTCCCGGGACCGGCGAGGTGGAAACCGTGTCCGCTCAGACGCAATTCGGCCTGCGCCGCGACGACTGGGGCCGTTGGTTCGGCAACAATAATCCCACCTGGCTCTGGCACGTCACGCTGCCGGAACATTACCTGCGCCGGAATCCCCGGCTGGCCGTGAAAAACGTGCGACAGATGCTCGCGAACTATCCCGACTCCACCCGGGTGTTTCCGGCCAGCGCCCCGATGGTCCGGCCCAATCAGCCGTGGTCGCTCAATCATGTGACCAGCGGTTGCAGCCCCACGCCGTATCGCGACGAACTCTTCGGCCCGGATTTCGCCACCAGCGTCTTCATCAGCGAACCCGTCCACAACGCCATCCACCGTGAAGTTGTTGCGGCTGCCGGCGCCGGGCTCGCGAGCCACCGGGCCGCGGGCGAGGAAACGTCCGAGTTCCTCGCCAGCACCGACAACTGGTTCCGGCCGGTCACGCTGCGCACCGGACCCGACGGCGCGCTCTACGTCGCCGACATGTATCGCTTCGTGCTGGAACATCCCGAGTGGATCTCGCCCGAGATGCAGGCGCGGCTGGAACTGCGGGCCGGCGAAGACCGCGGCCGCATCTACCGGGTCGTGCCGGACGGTTCCTCACCCCGCCGTATTCCTGATCTGAGCCGACTGGACACGGCGGGTCTCGTGGCCGCCCTCGACAGCGCCAACGGCTGGCAACGCGACCAGGCGATGCGCCGGCTGGTGGACCTGAATGCGACCGCGGCGGCGGAGCCGTTGGGCCGGTTGCTCGCGCTCACCCACGCGCCCAAGGTCCGGCTCCAGGCCCTCGCCACGCTGGGACTCCTCCGCACGCTGGGTGCGGCGCAGTTGCGGCAGGCCCTGAACGATCCGCACCCGCAGGTCCGCTCCGAAGCCCTGCGCCAGAGCGAGGCGTTCGCCTTCAACACCGCTTCCCGCGCCGAAGTGTTTCCGGCCGTCGCCGCGCTGGCCCAGGACGGCGAGGCCGCGGTCCGGCTTCAGGCGGCGTTCTCCCTCGGTGCGTGGCCGGAGGAATTGGCTGAGCCCGCCTTGCGGCGCCTCGCGGAGTCCGACGGCAGCGATGAACTGATCCGCATCGCCATCCAAAGTTCGCTGCGGCCCGACCACCCGTTGTTCCGGGAGCTCCAGTCCAATCAGGCCCGACCCACGGCGACCGCGGTCGTGCCGGCCCTGAAACCGTCGTCGGCCGACCGGGCGGCGGTGATCGCCGGTTATGCCGGAGTGGAACGGCTGAAGGGCAATGCGGACCGCGGTCGGGCCAGCTTCCAGAAACTCTGCGCCGGCTGCCACCGGTTGCGCGGCGAAGGTCACGAAGTCGGACCCGATCTGGGCATGGTTGCCACCAAGCCGGCGGACTGGCTGCTCGCCGCGATTCTCGATCCCAACCAGGCCGTCGAAGCCCGTTACCGCGCATGGACCCTCAGCCTGAAATCCGGCGACACGCTCTCCGGACTCGTGACCGCGGAGACTGCGAACAACCTCGTCCTGCGATTGGCCGGCGGCGCGGAACAGGCCGTGCTCCGCAGCGACCTCGCCACGCTGGAAGTGCAGCCGCTGTCATTGATGCCGGCCGGCTTCGAATCGGCGCTGCCCCCGCAGGACATGGCCGACCTCCTCGCCTGGCTGCAGGGAAAGTGACCCCAATGTGCTGCCGGCATCCTGCCGGCAGTCGCCGTGACGGGGCGCGTTCAAATGTCGGCAGGGAAACGGTGCGGGCTTCAGCTCCGGCCGCAGGCCACCCCCGGCAGCCCCACCTCCACCCATCGTCACCGACCAGACATGCCACCATCTTCCGGTTCACGCCGAAGCGGGCGCATCTTGGCACTTCCCCCGTTGGTTTGCTCCCTCGCCCCGCCGCGGAGCGCGGGGAGAGGGTTGGGGAGAGGGGGCCCAACAAACGGTCGTCGGCTG
>CAIWAH010000053.1 GCA_903910585.1 uncultured Verrucomicrobiota bacterium | reverse complement strand
GGTGACGCCGCCAACCTCCTGGGCGGACAGGCGGACCACCCCGGCCGCGGCAAGGACAAGCAGCGGCCAGAGGTCGCGCGAACGGGAGAACGGATTCAAGCGTCAGGCTCCCTTGGCGCCCAGCGCCAGTTTTCCGAAGTGTGCGAGGCAGCGCTGAACATTTTCAAGGGGATTGGATTTAGGGGCTCTGTGGAGCGGTTCCGTGGCCCTAGTATGCTTCCGCCTTGGCTCCTTCAGCGGAGACTGCATAAGCGACGACGGGCCGGCCCCGAAGCCTTCCTGCTTGCCGGCCGTTTCGTAACGGAGCTGGACTGTCTCCTCCTTGCTGCTTCGGACGTCGCGGTTGCCTACCTGCAACAGATCTTCGCCGTCGAGCTGGTTGCGCCGGGACTCTTTCTCCAGCGAGGCAGCGGCCAGTTCGAATTCGCCCGCGGCCAACGCTCCAGAGTCGTTGATCTTTCGGTGGCTCGCCTTGTCGTTGCACGGAAACGGCACAGCGGCCGCGTTGAGTTTGGTGAAGGACGGTTGTCCCCCCGGCAATGGCTCCAACACAAAGTGGGGGCTCAGTTGTCTGGCAAGTCTGGATGACCCCATGAATGCAGCGATACTCTAGAACGTTGTTCAGACTACATAGCTAGGCGTTCCATTGCTGTCACGGAAAGGTGACAACGCGGTAAATCTCCCGGAGCGCTATTTCCCGGCATCGGCACAGGCGGAGTTCCCCGGTTCCGGGTTTCGGCTTCTTCAGCCGACGCGTTGACCGGCCGGAAACCGCAGTTGCCGGCGTCCGGGCACGGTGGCCGTCAAATCACGGTCGGTTCGAGCAACGTCACGCGTTTTCGGCTGGCATCCAGTCGGGCGCGAAGGCCCAGCGGCACGGTCCAGCGGCGGGGCACGTGGCCATAGGGGAGGCCGTCGAGGCCGGGGCCGCGCAGGTCCGCGAGGACTTCCCCGAGCAGGTCTGACCACGGCAGGTGGGCCGGGGTGCCCGGGTGCGGTCCCTGGTCGGTGAACTGGCCGAGCAGCAGGCCCGCAAGCTGCCGGAGCACGCCGGCGTTGCGCAGTTGGATGAACATCCGGTCCAGCCGATGCGGCTCCTCATGCACGTCCTCCAGGAACAGCAGCGTGCCCTTGAGGGTTGGCAGATATGGCGTGGCAAGGTTGCTCGCGAGCAGGGACAGGCAGCCGCCGACCAGGCGTCCTTCGGCCACGCCGGGGCGGAGGATTCGCGGGTCTGGCTCGGTTGGTATGGGAAGCGTCCGGCGCGACGCCCGTGAGGTGAGCGCGGCCCAGAAGTCCTCCTCGGTGAACGGGTCCACGCCGGTGGCGAATTCGACCGCCGGCATCGGGGCGGAGAAGGTGACCAAACCCGCCTTGCGCAGGAGGGCCAACTGGAGGGCCGTGAGATCGCTGTATCCGGCGATGATCTTCGGCGAACGCCGGGCGGCGGCGTAGTCCACCCGCGGCAGCAGCCGTTGACAGCCGTAGCCGCCGCGGAGCGCGAAGATGGCTTCCACCTGCCGGTCACGCAGCATGCCGTTCAGGTCGGCCAGCCGCTCGGCATCGGTGCCGGCCAGGCAGCCGTGACGACGGCCGACCTGGGCCCCGAGTTTCACCCGGTAGCCCAAGCCTTCCAGATACCGGACGCCGGCCTCGACCTTCGCGGGCACCGGCGGACTTGCGGGCGCGATCAGGCCGATCACGGCCCCACGCCGCAGCCGGGGCGGCTGGAGGATGGACGGCTGAGCCATGGTGAAACGGGGAGGGGAGGTGGCCCAGCGCTTCGACGCCAGCCGTTCAGAACTTCACCAGCTTCTCCAGCTCCTTCACGCGGCCGGCGATCTCGGCCTTGGTCGCCTTGGTGGTGCGGGCGAGGCCGAAGCCTTCGCAGCAGAACGAGGCGACGACGGCACCGTGGACGATGGCGCGGCGCAGGTGGGAGTCCACGGAACCGCCCTTTTGGGCCGCGAGAAAACCGATCAGGCCGCCAACGAAGGAATCGCCCGCACCGGTCGGGTCCACGACCTTCTTGAGCGGATACGCCGGCGCCACGAACAGGCCTTTGGGGCCGGAGAGCAGCGAGCCATGTTCGCCCTTCTTGATGATGACGTAGCGCGGTCCGAGCTTGTGGATCTTCGCGAGGGCGGCCGGGACGTTGTCCTCGGAAACCAGTTGGCGGGCCTCGCTGTCGTTGAGCACGAGGCAGTCCACGCGCTTGAGCAGGCGGAGCAGGTCGGGCAGGGCGATGTTCATCCACAGGTCCATCGTGTCCGCGATGACGAACTTCGCCTTGCTGAGCTGGTCGAGCACCGTGTGCTGAACCGCCGGGGAGATGTTGGCGAGCAGCACGTAGGGTGTGGACTCGTAGTCGCCGGGCAGCTTGGGCGACCAGCCGTCAATGACGCCAAGCACGGTGTTGAGCGTGCGGCGGTTGTTCATGTTGACCTCGTATTCGCCGGACCAGTGAAACGTCTGGCCGTCCTTCACGCGTTCGAGGCCCGCCAGGCAGATCCCGTGCTTTTCGTAGAGCTTCACGTATTTGGCCGGAAAGTCGCCGCCGACCACGCCGACGAGTTTGGTCGGGGCAAAGAAGCTGGCCGCGACCGCGGCGTGGCTGGCCGAACCGCCCAGCAGGCGCGGGTTTTCGGACTTGGGGGTCTTGATGGAATCCAGGGCGGTGGTGCCGACAACGAGAACGCTCATGTGATGAAAGGAATCGAGATGACCGACCCGCGGACCCTAGCGAATCCGGCCGTGGCGGGGGAAGGGGATAGTCGGCGTGCAATTGGCGGTGGGCGGCGAACGACCCGGCAGCACCGTTTTGGCGGAAGCCGGGGACGGAGCGTGTGGTGAATGCGGTGCGGGCGGGCGAACCGATTTTGATCGCCGCTCAAAGTCCGCACAGAGACTGGCCCCGTCCGGGAAGTCTCCCTAGGCTCGGCGCCATGATGTCGTTGCGACGATGGCTGAAGATATTCACCGCACTGGCGATGGCCGGTTTCTGGGCACGCGCGGAGGAGGCCCGGTTGCTGCGGTTTCCCGCGATTCATGGGGACCAGATCGTGTTCACCTACGCCGGCGACCTGTTCACGGTGTCCGCCAAGGGCGGCGTGGCCCGCCGGCTCACGACCGACCCGAACGGCTTTGAGATGTTCGCGCGCTTTTCGCCGGACGGGAAGACGCTGGCATTCACCGGCCAATACGACGGCAACACCGAGGTATATCTGATGCCCGCGGAGGGTGGCACGCCGAAGCGCCTCACTTACACCGCGACGCTGGAGCGCGACGACGTGTCGGATCGCATGGGGCCGAACAACATCGTGATGACGTGGCGGGATAACGAAACGGTGATCTACCGCTCGCGCCGGACGCAGTGGAATCCCTTCAAGGGCGAACTCACGCTGGCCAAGCTCGGTGGTGGCATTCCGGAAACGCTGCCGCTTCCCCGCGGGGGCTGGTGCAGCGTTTCGCCCGACGGCAAAAAGCTGGCTTACAACCGGGTGTTTCGGGAGTTCCGCACCTGGAAGCGTTACCGGGGCGGTCAGGCCGACGAGATCTGGCTCTACGACTTCGAGACCTCCAGCACCACCAAGCTCACGAGCGATCCCGCGCAGGACATCTTCCCCATGTGGCGGGGCGACCGGATTTATTTCGTCTCCGAGCGGGATGAGAACCGCCAGGCCAACCTGTTCGTGACGGACCTGAAGACGAAGCAGACGCGCCAGCTCACCAAGTTCACCGAGTTTGCGGTGAAGTTCCCGTCGCTGGGCGACACCGGCATCGTGTTCGAGAACGGCGGCTTCATCTTCCTCTTCGATTTCGAGTCGGAGAAGGCGGAGAAGGTGGCCATTGAAATTCATGAGGACTTCGCCAGCGGGCGGGGCGGTATCCGCGACGTCAGCAAGGACACCACCGGCTACGACGTGGCCCCGGATGGTTCGCGGGCGGTCATCGGGGCGCGGGGTGAACTCTTCAGCGTGCCGGCGAAGAACGGTCCCACGCGCAACCTGACGCAGACCCCGGGCGTGCATGAACGCAATGCGGCCTGGTCACCGGACGGCAAATCCATCGCCTACCTCAGCGACCAGAGCGGCGAGACGGAGATCTGGCTGCGGCCCCAGGATGGTTTGGGCGAACCGGTCCAGCTCACGACCGGGGCCGACACCTACAAATACGAACTGGCGTGGTCGCCCGATTCCAGGCGGATCGCGTGGACCGACAAGCTGAACCGGCTCCAGTTTGTGGAGGTGGAATCGAAGGCGGTGACGCTGGTGTCGACGTCCGACGCCTTCGAGATCCGGGACTTTGCGTGGGCGCCCGACAGCCAGTGGCTGGCCTTCACCAAGCCCGAGGTGCGGCGTTTCGCGAACATCTACCTCTACGGTCTGGAGGCGAAGAGCACGGTCGCGGTCACCGACGGCTGGTTCGATGTCGGTTCGCCGGAGTTCAGCAGCGACGGCAAGTATCTGTTCTTCGTTTCCGAACGTTCCTTCAGCCCCACCTACAGCCAGACCGAGTGGAATCACGTCTACAACGACATGGAACGGATCTACCTCGTCACCTTGGCGAAGGACACGAAATCGCCGTTCGCACCCAAGTCAGACGAGGTAAAGCTCAAGGAGGAGAAGAAGGACGAGAAACCCAAGGGCACGCCGCCCGACGTGAAGGCCGCGGGTGCGGAAGCCAAGCCGGAAGGCGACCAGCCCGCCGACAAGAAACCCGAGGCCAAGGACGAGCCGAAGAAGGACGACAAGAAAGTCGTGGTGAAGGTGGATGCCGACGGAATCCAGCAGCGCATCACCGTGTTGCCGCCGGGAGCCTCGGGCTACGGCGGCCTGACGTCGGTGGGGGAAAAGCTCTTCTATTTCAAGAAGGGCAAACTTCACTTCTTCGACCTCGAAAAGGAGAAGGAGACCGAGGTGGGCGATGCGGCCGGTTATCGGGTCTCGGCCGACCGGAAGAAGATGCTGGTCAAGGCCGGCGGTGACTTCGCGATCATTGACCTGCCGGGCGGCAAGCTGGATCTGGGCGACAAGAAACTCAGCCTCGCGGACCTCAAGGTGAACCTCAACCGGCGCGCCGAGTGGAACCAGATCTATGCCGAATGCTGGCGGCAGATGCGGGACTTCCTGTTCGACCCTAACCTTCACGGCGTGGACTGGCCGGCGATGCGGAAGCGTTACGAACCGCTGCTCGCCCACGTGCAGCACCGGGCCGATCTCACCTACGTGATCGGGGAACTGATCGGCGAACTGAACATCGGCCACGCCTACGTCGGCGGCGGTGATTACCCCAAGCCGGAGCGAATCCCGCTCGGCCTGCTCGGCGCGAAGCTCAGCCGGGATGCGAGCGGCTACTACAAGGTGGACCGCATCCTTCGGGGCCAGAACTGGGATGCCAAATACCGCAGCCCGCTGACGGAGATCGGCGTCAATGTGAAGGCTGGTGACTTCATCCTCGCGGTGAACGGCCGTTCGACCAAGGACCTCAACGACCTGTATGCCGCCCTGGTCGGCACGGCGGGCAAGCAGGTGAAACTGCGCGTGAACTCCGCCGCCAAAGAGGAGGGCGCCCATGACGAAACCGTCATTCCCACCGCCGACGAACAGCCGCTCTACTATCTCGACTGGGTGCTCGGGAACATCGAGACCGTGGAGAAAGCCAGCGACGGCAAGATCGGCTACGTGCATGTGCCGGACATGGGCGTGCCGGGCCTGAACGAATTCGTGAAGTTTTACTACCCGCAGATCCACAAGGAGGCGTTGGTGGTGGACTGCCGTGGCAACGGCGGCGGCAACGTCTCGCCGATGATCATCGAGCGACTGCGCCGCGAACCCGCCATGTGGACCGTGGCCCGCAATGGTGCGGTAAACGTGGACCCCACCGGCCAGGTGCTGGGACCGAAGGCGCTGCTGATTGACCAGCACAGTGCCAGCGACGGCGACATCGTGGGCTACCGTTTCCGGAAGCACAAACTGGGACCAATCATTGGTCAGCGTTCCTGGGGCGGCGTGGTCGGCATCCGCGGCTCGCTGCCACTGCTCGATGGCGGCTTCCTGAACCGGCCCGAATTCAGCCGCTTCGACCTGGAAGCCAAGGAATGGATCATGGAAGGCACCGGCGTGACGCCCGACATCGAGGTGGACAACGATCCGGCGCGCGAATTCGACGGCATGGACGACCAGCTCAACCGCGCAATCGCCGAGCTGCGGAAGGCGATGGGCCAGAATCCCGTCAAGGTTCCGCCACCGCCGCCCTCACCCAACAAATCCCGCTGAGGAACGGAGACCCAATCCGGGTGGAATCGCCCGCGGGCTCGGCCCGGCGGGC
>CAIWAH010000052.1 GCA_903910585.1 uncultured Verrucomicrobiota bacterium | reverse complement strand
TGGCATCTCTATTCCACGGATTTCAATGACCGGGTGGCCAACAACTACGGCGTGTCGGAAACCATTCAGGCGATTGACCAAAGGTGTTCGATAACTGGGTGAACAACGTGATGTCCTGGGGAGCGGGAAGCGGAACGCCGGAAAAGAGCATCACCAACAATGCTTGGGTATTGAACGGAGTGCT
The DNA here is from genome assembly GCA_903910585.1 of uncultured Verrucomicrobiota bacterium. GTDB lineage: Bacteria > Verrucomicrobiota > Verrucomicrobiia > Limisphaerales > UBA9464 > CAIWAH01. Next base: position 4,681 of record CAIWAH010000052.1, on the reverse strand, counting down.
TGGCAAATACACCGGTGGTGCCATCGGCGTCTACAAGTGCCCGGCTGACATCTATCTGTCGCCTGCCCAGAAGAAACTTGGCTGGACCCGTCGCAATCGCAGCTTGGCGATGAATTCCTTTTTCGGCCGCTTCAGCATTGGAAACGATCCGACCGCGCAGGGGAAAAACTGGGGCTTCTCGGACCGGATCCAGTTCCTGAAACAGAGCAGCGTGCCCGCCCCGGGAAAGACCTGGCTCTTCCTCGATGAGCACCCGGACTCCATCAACGACGGCTACTTCATCAACAATCCCGATGCGGGCGCGTGGCAGGATATTCCCGCCGCCTACCACAACGGCGCGTGCGGTTTTTCATTTGCCGATGGTCACTCCGAGATCCGCAAGTGGCTGAGCCGCGCCTCCAAATACACCCAAGTCAAGTATGCCTACCCGGCCACGGTGAACTTCGATGCCAATGGCCGGGCGGACTTCAACTGGTATAAGGAACGCACCGGCTACGTGCTGCTCAACGGAACCCGGCAATACAACTACTGACCGGAGCTGGCATCTCGCCCGTCCGGCTCTGCGAGTGCCCGTTTCCCGTTCACCGATCCTATGCATACATCCTCCAAACGACGGGGAATCCTCGGGGGATTCACCCTCATCGAGCTGCTCGTCGTCATCGCGATCATCGCGATCCTTGCGGGCATGCTCCTGCCGGCGCTTTCGAAGGCCAAGACCAAGGCCCAGGGCATCCAATGCATGAACAACACCCGGCAGCTCATGCTCGCCTGGAAATCGTATTCCGGCGACAACCGGGACGAACTGATCAACAACTTCGGCATCGACACGACCACGGCCACGATCGCGTCCAAGACCTACCGCAACTGGGTGAACAACGTGATGACGTTTGGCACCGAGGAGATGGTCACGAACCTGACCTACCTCAGCAAAGGGCCGTTTGCGCCCTATGTCGGCAACTCGATCGGAGCCTACCTGTGCCCGGCCGACCGCTACCTGAGCAAGGCCCAACGGGCCAAGGGCTTCACCAAACGTGCCCGGAGCCTCGCGATGAACGCCTGCTTCGGCCAGTATTCGGATCCCGTAGTGGCCGGCGCTCCGGAAACGACCGGCCGCAACCGGTATGTCGGCTTCCGGCAGTTCCTCAAGGAGGGTGGCATCAGGCGGCCCTCGGAGTTGTTCGTCATGCTGGATGAGCATCCCGATTCCATCAACGACGGTTACTACCTCAACAATCCGAGCGGCTACGATCCGGCCAAGGACAACACCTCGTCGCTGCCGACCTCGTGGGGTGACCTTGTGGCCTCTTATCACAGCGGGGCGGCCGGATTCTCCTTCGCCGATGGTCACTCGGAGATCCGCAAGTGGCTGGGCAAAACGGCCCTGGTCAAGGTGAAGGCCGACGGTTCGGGCTTCTCCGGGCCGGCGTTGAACACGCCGAAGGACAGGGAAGACATCCGCTGGGTGCTGTATCGGACCTCGGACGTCAACTGACCCCGGCTTTGCGACCAAAGGCCGCCGGATCACCGGCGGCCTTTGCTTTTCCGGAACCGGCAGCGGTCATTTTTTGGGTGAGTCCGCCCGGCTTCGCGTTGAAGGTCTCCTCCATGCGCCGGGCTGCCTTCACGCTGATCGAACTGCTGGTCGTCATCGCCATCATCGCCATTCTGGCGGGCATGCTGTTGCCGGCGCTCAGCCGGGCCAAGACGCGGGCCCAGGCCTCGGCCTGCCTGTCCAACCTGAAGCAGCTGCAGTTGGGCGGACAGCTCTACTCCGACGACCACGCGGACCGTTACGTGAACAACCACGGTGTCGGGGAGACCCGTTCGCGCCGCCACAGCTGGGTCAACAACGTCCTCAACTGGGAGGACTCCGAGGAAAACACCAACCGCGCCTACCTCACCGAGGCGTTGCTGGGCAATTACCTCGGGAAGTCCGTCGCGGTGTTCCGGTGCCCGTCGGACTCCTCCCGCTCGTTGGTCGGCCCGCGCACCCGCAGCTACGCGATGAATTCGCTGGTCGGCGATCCGGGCGAGCTGACCAACAAGTTCAATCCGTCCTACGTGCAGTTCTACAAGGAAGCCGACGTCACCGCGCCGGCCCACACGTTCGTGTTCCTGGACGAGCACCCCGACACGATCAACGACGGCTTCTTCATGAACCGCCTCGAGGAGGCGCCCAAGTGGGGCAACATCCCGGCCGGGTTCCACGGCGGTTCGGCCAACCTCACCTTCGTGGACGGCCATGTGGAAACCCACCGCTGGGTGGTCACGACCGGCGAATCTTCCACCCTCCGGGCCAACGTGAAGGGCGGCGCGGGCGGAGTCTTTCCGGTCACGGTGCTGACCGACTGGAACTGGGTGAAGGAGCGGACCAGCGTGCTGAAGCGGTGATTTCTCCCGCGGTGGTCGAGGTCACCGGGATACCAGATAGTAGAACGTTTCCGGCCGCAGGCGCAGCTCGCCGGTGAACGCCGTCGGTTCCGCGAGGGCGGTTCCATTGGCGTCCAGCGGTGTGACGTGGCGGGCCCCGCTCAGGTTTTTGAAGCGAACGCTCCCGGCGAATTCCCGCACCAGGATCGGCGCTTGGCCGGCGTTTTGGATCGTGCGAACACCGCTGGCGGAATCGGTCTGCCAGCCGAACGGTTTCTCCTCGCTCATCACCTGCACCAGCACCTGCGCCGAATCGGACAGCGGCTTGCCGTCGAGCGCCACCAGCAGGACCGAGCCGTATTCCAGCGGGGACTCGATGATCGCGCCGGGCAGTTCCACCCGGCCGGCGGCACCCAGAAACCCGGTCACCCCCTGCGCCGCCGGAGCGGAGATCTTCACGAGGCCCTGATCCCAGTTCCATTCCAGCTCGCCGGTCTGGCTGCGGGCCGTCTTCGTGGCGCGGTTCACGAACGGGGTCAGGTCGGTCACCTGCGAGCGGGCTGGTGCGTTGGTGACGAAATCGAGGCTCACGCGGCCCACGAGGAAGGCGAGCGAATCGAGGGCCGCGACGTTGGTCAGCGTGGCCCCGGGCGGCACATCGGCGGCGCGGAGGGCGTCGAAGTTCTGCGCCGTCGGCACCGGGGCACCCCTGAGCGCGAACAGGTCTTCCCGGCTGGCCTGCAGGTCCGCCACCTTGGGGGCCGTGCGCACCAGTCCGCGCCGGTAGATCAGCGCGGTGGCGGGGAACTGCCCGAGCACCGCCGGGGTCTGGAGGCTGAACTTGCTCGGCCGGCTTTCCCACGTCGTGGCGTTGGCCGCGAAGTGCATGACGGCATCCGTGCCCTGCAACGCGCCGTAAGCCGCGGCGAGCACCGGGAAGTCCGCCCGCAGTCGGTTCGGCGGCGGGAAGTTCACCTCGCTTATGATGGACGGTTTGCCGGCGTAGCCCGGATCGAACAACGGATTGCTGAAGTCGTCCTTTGTGCCGTCGGCGGAGCGGAACCGGAGTGCCGACCGGTCGTCGTGTTTCTGGCCGGCCTGGATGGCATAGCTCGCGGCGTCGCCGGTGTGGATGCCCTCGTAGTAGCCGTGCTGGTCGAGGTAGTCGGTGACCGCATTCGACCACTGCTCCAGCGGGCCGAAGTATTGTGCGCTGGCGGTGGTCCAGTTCGACGCCTGCACCAGTCCCTTGAAGCCGAGCGTGCGCTTCAGGTAGGCGTGATGCTCTCCGTAGAACTTCGCCTGAAGTTCCGCGAGGAACTGCGCGGTGTCGCGGTCGCGCGTCTTGCGTTCGTTGAACATCGCCCACAGCGGCCGGAAACCGACGCGGTCCGCCGCCAACGCATCGTGCGGCACGGTGAGGCCCTGCCACGGGCCGGCCCGGATTTCGGCGAGCGACTGGCCCGGATACTTTGCCCGCAGCCAGTCGGCGAACTGCCGTTCCAACAGGGCGCGCTGCGGTTCCGGGAGGTTCGTTTTGTCGGGGGCGGCGTCGAGATTGAAGGTCCAGAAAAACAGCGAGTCCTCGTTGACCAGTTCGGCCATCGCCACCGCGGGATCATCCTTCAGCGCGAGTCCGGTGTGCGGGTTGACGGGAGTGAGGAGCGCGTCCCACCAGGACCGGTAGCGCGCCTGGAACTTCTCGTTGAAGTAGAGCAGGGCGAACGGATGTTTGCCGCCGGCATAACCGGGGAAGTCCGTGTTTTCCGGTCCCAGCCGCACCCAGAGCGGGAAGTAGATGCTGAGGCAGGTGTAGATGCCTTCGCGTTTGAGCGCGGCGATCAGATAGTGGAGGCGGCCAATCTGCTCCGTGTCCACCGCGCCGAAGTTGGTGCCGGCGCCGGCATAGATCGGCCCGTGGATCCGCACCAGATTGACGCCGCGTTTGGCCAGCGTGCGCGCAAAGAGATCCACTTCCGCGCGCGATTTCCGGGCGGTGTCCGGTCCGGTGTTCACGGCCCAGAAGCGGACCGGTTCGCCGGAGTTGGCGTGGATGAACTCCTCGCCGCGCGTCGCGATGAAGCCGCCGGCGCCTGCAAAGGGTTCGTTCAATGAACGCAGGTCGAGCGGCGTGGGGGCGAAGGTGTCCGGCTCCGGTTCGAAGGCGAACCACCCCGGCTCGTTCACCGGGGTTTTCTCATCCGGCCTGAGTTTGCCGCGGGGGACAAAGGTGCCGCGGGCGAGCACAAAGCAGTCATAGGCAGTGGTGGTCTTCGGATCGGTGACCTCAAACTCCAGCGTGGTCGTCCCG
>CAIWAH010000051.1 GCA_903910585.1 uncultured Verrucomicrobiota bacterium | reverse complement strand
CGAACGGGATGGTGTTTGTGCCGAACAGAAGCGGCAACTTGTCCGGATGGCCGCCGGCGACCGGTTGCCAGCCGGCGCCCACCCAGCAGACATCCGGTGTGTGGCCGACGACGGCAAGCTGCTTGGGATTGTTGGCGTCCCACGTGCCTACGAAGACCGTCACGCGCTCGCCCCGTTCATTGTAGAAGGTGCCGTTGAACAGGTTGGTCGTGGCCAGGATCTCCACGGCCTGCTCCGCCACCGGCTCGGGCCGGAACTTCCAGCCCGACACCTCGGCCCGGGGCGTGAACCGGTAACTCACCGGGAACTGTTTGGGCGCCACATGATACCAGGCCCAGGCCCCGCCGGTGGCCGCGAAAAACAGCAGTGCCAGCAGACCGACGGCGAGCAGCGGGGAGCGGGGCGCAGGGAGCGGGGAGCTCATGGGAGCGAGGAAGGAGCAGGGAGCAGGGAGCAGGGAGCGCGGAGCAGGGAGCAGATTAGGCGGCGGGGCGGGACGTGGCTTGGGCCTGCAGACGGGCTTCGAGGCGGGTCACCGCCCAGGCAAGGGCGGCGATGCCCGCCGCGGTGAACAGCAGCACGCTCCAGCCGGCGGAATCATGGACGGCTTTCAGGGCTTCTGCGCCGGCGCGGTGGGCGGTCAGGGACAGGTAAAGTGACCTGCCGAAATTGCCCACGACCGCCAGCGCGACGCCGGCGAACAGGAAGAACACCTTCCAGCCGGCCCGGCGCAGCGTGAGGTCACCGATGAACAGGGCGGCCATGATGCTAGACTGCAGGCTGCGGACGCCGCTGCAGGCCTCGTCCACCCCCACGGTGGTGTTGGGCAGCCGGATGACGTGCGCCTGCTGGACGGCCGGGATGCCGAGCAGATTCAGGGCCTCGACATTCAGGAAGGTGACGAGCGACTGGAGGCCGAACACGACGGGGCTCCAGACAATCTTGGGGATCGGCACCGCCACAAAGAAGAACAGCACGGGGAAGAGAAAATGGCGGGTCCGTTCCCAACCGGTCAGGGCCAGCAGATGGGCGACCACGAACGCCGCACCGCCGAGGCTGAACAGCATGGCCTGGGTGGGAGTGCGGGCCAGGCCGATCCGATACAGCTCCGCCAGGAGCACCAGCACCATGCCAACCACCCCGAGCAGGAGCGCCCAGCCGGTGCGTTCACCCGGGCGGGCCACCGGACGGGTGGGCCAGCGTTCCCACGCGAGGTAGGCGGCGAGCATGACGACAATCCAGCCGAACCGATATTCCACCAACGCGGCCCAGTGGTGGGACAGCTCCCAGATCCACCACGTCACCACGGCTGCGCCCGGAAGCCAGACGGCGCGGGCGCCCCAGGCGACCGGCGCCGCCGAAGGCGCAGCAGCGGAGGTTGGGGAGGAGGTGGACATGGCGGCGGGAAGCCCGAAGGGAGGAAAGCGAATCTGGCGGGAAGCGGAAAGCGGGGTGCGGAAGGTGCCGCGGTATCCGGACCCGCAGCAACAAGGGAAAGGCCGTCAACCTTCTCAGAGGAACTTTTCAGCCAAGGGCAGCAGCTTGTCCACGCGGTCCTGGAGTTTGCCCAGACCGTCGAGCCGTTCCCGGCAAAACTGATAGTCATCCCGGGTAATGACGCCGTCCTTGCGGTCCTGTTCCAAGGCGGACAGGAGGACATCCAACTTGCGCTGGGACTTCTCGAACTTGGGCTGGAAAAAGTTGCGGTAACCGGCCCGCAGCAGTTCCCGGAGATCGCCGAGAGCCTCGAAATGATCGCGGCGGTCGCCCGGCACCCAGACCTCCTTAACCGCCTGCCAGGAAACCAGTTGACGGGTGCCGGTGCTGGCGCTGGCCTTGCTGATCGAGAGCAGTTCCGCAATGTCGTCCAGTGACAGTGGCTGCGGCGAGAGATACAGCAGACCGTAGATCTGTCCGGTCGAACGCGGCAACCCGAGCAACTGGCACAGGCGACCGGCCGTCTCCACAAACTCGCGGCGGGAGTTGGGCAGGGAATCGGACACGGGGCGGGAAGCGGGAAGCGGGAAGCGGCAAGGGGAAAGCGCGGCGAAAACGGGCCTTCACACTTCGTGCCGGTCACTTCGCAGGCAGCGGAGCTACGGGCGCACTTGGGAGTTCAATTGAACCATTTCGTTCAATTGCGATTGAACGAATAAGAAGAATCCGTGCCAGTCGCAAGCGTGAAAGGGGCAGGGGCGGGCGCACGGGCGCATCTGGACACCGTGTGCGTCCGCCCTGGGCCGGCCCGAAAGTGCTGCCGGTTTCCAACCGGCAGAGGCGGTGTTGGCGGGCCACGAATTGAACCCGGCTGGCGGCGCGGGCCGAAGGCTTCTGGGCGACAGCCCACATGCGGCGCCGTGGCCTCCGGCCAGAGCTGAAGCCCGCAATGGGCGTTCACCGGAAGTCGTCGGCGCCGATTCACGGGGTCTGCCGGTAAGATACCGGCAGCACTTTGCTGCCCGCCCGCTCGCACACGATGTCCAGATGCGCCCCGGGCGCACGCACTTCACGACGTTTCGCGCCCGCCCTGCGGATGGGCTCGGCCGGAGCGGCAACTTTCCGGTCGCCGACGTTCGTCCTGCGGAAGCCTCAAGTCCGTAAGTGCCGACGCAAGGACGGTTTGTTTTCGTGCCGGACGGCGCAATGGGCAGGCTGGCAGCCTGCCCTACGTTGGACGGGACTGCCGACCGTCGCGGTGTGGTTTCACGGCCACACCGGGTCTTGCGGGACCGGGGCCGCGCCGCCCATGCTGGCTGCACATGGAACGAACGCCGACGCTGCATCGCTGGCTGGACGCCTTTTCCGGCGCGGTGATCCTGTTTCTGGTGGTCTGGGCGCCATGGGCTTTTGGCTGCACCATTTACTGGGCCAAGATCTGGCTGGAGGCCGGGTGCTTTCTGCTCGGGGCGGCGCTGGCCGGGAAACACCTGGTGCGGTGGCGGTTTGGCTACCGGCCGGCGCGCTGGGTGAAACCCACGGCTGCAGGGCGCTGGGCCGTGCGCGGATTGGCGGTCCTTTCCGTCCTTTTCCTGTTCTGGGCCGCCGCCGGCGTGTGGAATGCCCGCAGCGACGTGGTGATCACCCGGGCGGGCCCATTGCTCCGGGAATTCGAACGAACCCCCGTTGCCTGGCTGCCGTCCAGTTTGGACCGCTGGGCTTCAGCGCCGGAAGCGCGCCGGTATCTGGCCTATGCCCTGGCCTTCTGGGCCATCCGAGACTGGCTGCTGGGCAAGACTCGCCGGGAAAAACACGCACCGCCCGACTGTCCCTTTCCGACCCAGCGACTGCGCTGGCTGCTGTGGACCCTCGCCATCAGCAGCGGGCTGCTTGCGCTGGTGGGCATCCTGCACCGGCTGGATGGCAGCGACAAATTGCTGTGGCTCATCACCCCGATCATCAACCGCCACAACGAGCAGCAATTTGCGTCCTATCCTTACCGGACCAACGCCGCCCAATACTTCAACCTCGTGTGGCCGGTGATCCTGGGATTCTGGTGGTCGCTGCACGCCCAGAACCGGCGGCACAATCCGCGGTCCCGGTTCGGCAATGAACCCGCCCTCATGCTGCTGCCTCTCGTCGGCCTCATGGTGGCGGCGCCAATCGTGGCCACCAGCCGGGGAGGCGCATTGGTGCTGGGGGCGATGGCCGTGCTGGTCGCGGCGGTCACGGCCCTGCAGCGCCGGGTGAACCTGGGCGTGCGCGCAGGATTGGGGGCGGCGCTGATCGGCGCCCTGGCGCTGGGGTGGATCGTTGGAGGAGAAGCCCAGCAGAAACGCTTCTCCACCGTGTTCGACGACAACCTCAGCGGCCGGGTGGAAATCTACCGCACCGCCCGCAACATGGCCAAAGAGGCCGGATGGCAGGGCATGGGGGCAAAATCGTTCGAGGCGCTCAATGTCCTTTACCGGGAGAACCCGGAGGAAAAATGGCAGGGTTATGTGCATGATGACTGGATGGAGGTGCGCATCTGTCTGGGGCTGGTCGGGCTGCTGCTCGTGGGCGGGCTGTTGGGCAGTCTCGGAGCGGTCTGGTGGAGTTCGACCGGACCTGCGGCACCGCCGGTGTTCGCGATGTTCACCGCCATTGCCCTCGGCGGAATGCTGCTGCACGCAAAGTTCGACTTCCCATTCCAGGTTGAGTCACTGCGCTTCCTGTTCGTGACCGTCTGCGCGATTTGGCTGTGCGCTCCGCCGGAGCGCCGTTGAACCGTGGCTATGACCGCAAGGTTCAGCAGATTCTTCTGGCAATCGGTCCTGGCCTGCTGGGCTCTCGGAGGGCTTGGCGCCGCCGACCTGCCCCGGCTCGGGTGGCACTGGGAACCCATCGAGCCCCCTGAAGTGCGCGCTCGGCTGGCAGAACAGCTGGCACCGCTCCCGACGGCGGTTCGCAGCGGTCCCTACCGGCGTATGCACGACCTGCCCTCGGACATTGTCTGGTGGCCGGGAGCGCACGCGTTTCGGCCCGAGGATTCGCCCGAACAGACCCGATGGCGGCTCAACACCAACCTCTGGTCCACCTTCCGGGCAGCCCTTTCCAACGCTCCTTCCGGACCGGGCGCCGTCAGTGCCATCGAGGTCGGCAACGAACCCGACCTGCATTTCACCCCGGACCTGCCTCACCGGATGGCCGCCGCCGTGAAGGCGGCGTGGTGGGGGCTGCGATCTGGCCGGCCGGATGTCCAGGTGCTGATGCCGGCGGCGGCCTCGACGCCCGGACCCTATTTTGACCAACTCCTGGCCAATGGCCTCGGGAAGTTCACGGCCGGCTGGAATTTCCACTTCTATGGCTGGCCGCAGGATTTTGCTCCGGCCCTGGCCGCCCACCGGGCGTATTTGCGCCAACATCGCCTCAGCCATCTGCCGCTGTGGCTGACCGAATATGGCCATGCCAGTCTGCCCGCCGGCCCGCTGGCCGGCGAGCCAACGCGATTGGGCGGCCAGCGGTCGTTCTTCGAGCGGACCACGTTGGAAGGGGTCGCGCTTGGAGTGGCGCACCAGTTCGCCTTTTGCCTGCATCCCTCGGAGGAAGTGGGCATTGATTTTGGGGTCCGCTCCGCCGATGGCCGTCCAAGGCCGGCGTTGACGGCCTGGCGGACGGTGGCGGGGCGCCTCCAAACGGCGCGTGTCCGCTTCCGGATCGAACACCGGGAACTGCGGGTCACCGTTGGCTGGGTGTTTTCAATGCCCCGGCACGGGGACGCCCAAGAACGCTGGTGGACCATCCTTTTCACCCCGCACCGCCCGGGAGAAGGCGGCCTTCCAGAACGTCCGGGTGCTCCGAGTGCTTCGGGCGTGCCTCCGCTGTCATTCTTTGAGTTTCAATTGGCCTTCCCGCCGGCCGCCAGACCGGTGCAAATCGGACTCGAGGGGGAACACGGTGAATGGACCGAACCGGAACTCCACTTCAATGCCAGTGCCTCCACCAACCTGCATCTGCTGACCGGACCATCCAGGTTCGCCATCAACGGCTGCCGCTGGATTCCGGTCGAGACTCCGCCGATTCCCCCGCCCTTCCGACCAGATCCCAGCCCGGTGGTGATCACCTTGGAGCCAACCGGTCCCGGCTGGGAACCGGATCCCAATCGCCTGGCATACCGGCACGCCACGGTGCTCCCGTTGGGCTTGGAACTTCGGCTCCACAATTTTTCCGGACGGCCCGCTGAAGGGCGTTGGCAGCTCGAATTCCCGGAAGGCTGGCGCCTCCGGTCGGGGGCCGCAGACGAACGCCTGGGCGTCGCGTCAGGTGCGGAGCAATTGCGCCGGCTGCAGGTGCTGGCTCCGCCCGGTGGATTTGCCCGCAACCGGGAACTGAAGGCGACTTGGCATGGAAATGACGGCCGACGCGACCAAGCCAGCCTCACCGTCCGGCCGGCCGGGGCGGCCGTTGGCCGACACCGGGACCTGCCGCCATGGCAGTCGGACGGGCATTGGACTGGCTCGGCGCAGCCGGGGGGGCAGAGATTTGAACCAGCCATGGGAACGCGGTCCGACCGAACCCAGCTGGCGATCCCGCTGCCGGGCGACCTCCGCCTGCGGCCGGATTCGGTGCTGCGTTTCCGGGTGTCGGTTTCGGGGGGCACCGCCCGTGTCCGCACCAGCCTGATCACCCCGGCCAGGGAGGTCTTCCGGCACGACCTCGATCCGCTGATCCGACCAGAAGGCCGGATCATTGAGACCCGGGTCGGCGATTTCACCCCGGCGTTCTGGAACCGGGTCGGCGCCGGAGACCCGACGAAGGCGGGCTACCTGACCGTGGATCTTTACGGACTCGAGCCGGGCTGCACGTTGGACCTCGGCCAGGCGGAAGTCATCGAGCCCGAGTGACCACCGTTATGGCTGGCCGGCACCGCAACGCTGCGAACCGCCGCGCCCCGCGAGACTCACCGTCGAGAGTTTGGCCGGCCTTCAACGCATTCCACCCCGGCCGCCCCATTGACTCGGCAACGCACTCCGATAGCCTTTCGCCGTCCGATGAACTCCGTGTCCTCCGTCAGCTTTTATTGTGGTTACTGGTTTTTTAGCCAGGCCGGCTGGCGTCGGGATGCGTAATCAAAGTCATCACCGAAAAAGCCGCCGGCCCGACACCGGCGGCTTTTTTGTTCATCAGGGCTGTCGGAACCGGGTCGGTCACCACCACCGCAAGTCCCCATGATCATCGTCCTCAAACCCAGCCACACGCCCAAGGAACTCACCGCCCTGCTGAAGGAGATCCGGCGGCTCGGCTACCAGCCGCACGTCATGCGCGGCGTCGCCCGGACCGTCATCGGCGCCATTGGCGACGAACGCAGCCACCCCTCGCTCGATGCCCTGTGCGCCTGGAGCCAAGTCGAAAGCGTCACGCCCATCCAGAAGCGCCACAAGCTCGTCAGCCGTGAGGCGCATCCGCAGAACTCGACGATCAGGGTCCGCGACGTCGTCATCGGCGGCCCGGAACTCGTCGTCATGGCCGGTCCCTGTTCAGTTGAGAGCGAGCCGCAAATCATTGAGACTGCCCACGCCGTGAAGGCCGCGGGCGCGAAGATTCTCCGGGGCGGCGCCTTCAAGCCGCGGACCTCGCCCTACGAATTCCAAGGCCTCGGTGAAAAGGGGCTCAAGCTTCTGGCCAAGGCGCGCAAGGAAACCGGCTTGCCGGTCATCACCGAGCTGCTTTCGGAAGATCACGCCGAGCTGGTTGCCGAATACGCCGACATCCTCCAGATCGGGGCGCGCAACGCGCAGAACTTCCAGCTGCTCATCGCCGCGGCCAAGACCGGCAGGCCGGTGTTGCTCAAGCGCGGCCTGTCCATGCGGATTGAGGAATGGCTGAGCGCGGGCGAATACGTGCTCTCCAACGACAACGCCGGTCTGATGTTCTGCGAGCGCGGCATCCGCACCTTCGAGACCTACACGCGCAACACGCTCGACCTGTCCGCGGTGCCGATCATGAAGAACGAGACGCATTGCCCGGTGGTGATCGATCCCAGCCAGGGCACCGGTCGCGCCGATCTCGTGGTAGCCATGTGCAAGGGCGCGGTGGCGATGGGCTCCGACGCGTTGCTGGTCGAGGTGCATCCGAACCCCAAAGCCGCGAAGAGCGACAGCGCCCAGCAGCTCTCGCTCGAGGCGTTCGCCAAGATGATGACCGAGCTGCGGCCGTTCGCACAGGCCGCCGGACGGGGTTGAAATGACCAAGGCACAATTCCCCATGACCACGGGGATTTCGCCTGGGTCATTGGCCATTGAGGAATTGGTCATTCGAGACAGTCCCTGGACATTTCCCTACGGCTTTCCCATCGCCCCCGCGCGACGGAGTTGCTAGACCACGTCGCGATGTCGGCTCCCACGATTGGATTTCTCGGTGCGGGCAAGATGGCCACGGCCCTTGCCCACGGTTTCATCAATGCGCGCCTGGCCACCCCGGAGCGCCTCATCGCGAGCGACCTGCTAAAACCGGCCCGCGATGCCTTTGCCCGGGAAACCGGCGCGAAGACGGTCACCGAAAACGCCGAAGTGGTCGTCGCGGCCGACGTCCTGTTCCTCGCGGTGAAGCCCGACCAGGTGGCCGCACTCCTCCAAAGCCTGGCGCCCAAGCTCAATCCCGCGCGGCACCTGATTGTGTCCATCGCGGCCGGCGTGACCCTGGCCAAGCTCGAGGCCGCCGCTCCGGGCAACCGCTTCATCCGCGTGATGCCCAACACGCCCGCCCTCGTCGGGGCCAGCGCCAGCGCTTACGCCCTGGGCAGCATGGCCACCCCCACCGACGCGGACCTCACCCAAAGGCTCCTCGGCAGCGTCGGCCTCGCCCTGGCCGTGAAGGAGAAGCTGCTGGATGCCGTCACCGGCCTGAGCGGTTCCGGACCGGCCTACGGTTTCCTGATGATCGAGGCGCTCGCCGACGGCGGCGTGGCGGCCGGATTGCCCCGGGACATCGCCCAAAAGCTCGCCGCCCAGACGCTGCTCGGCGCGGCCAAGATGGTCCTCGAAACCGGCCAGCATCCCGGTGCGCTGAAGGACGCCGTGTGCAGTCCCGGCGG
>CAIWAH010000050.1 GCA_903910585.1 uncultured Verrucomicrobiota bacterium | reverse complement strand
CGTCGAGGTCGGCAACGAGGTGCAATTCCGACGGCGTGCGAAGTGTGAACCCAACGGCGGGCAGCGCCGCCGCCAGAGCCATGGAAAGCAGGAAGGAAGATCGGTTCATGGGACGGGACGGAAGCTTCACGGCGTGACCTCCACTTCGGCGGTGGGGATGACCTCGGCGACTTCACCGTAGGCATCGAACCGGACCACGAGGTAGGCATACTTGGCGCCGACGACGACCGGCTGCGTGTCGAGGAGGTAGAGACCGGCGACCACCATGGACGGTGTCGGCGCGTAGAGCAGCGCGTAGGGATCGTGAATGCGCGTGGTCGTTTCATTGGTGGCCGCATCCACCTCGGTCCGGGTCACGATCTTCTCCATGAGGGGCGAAACCTGCACCACGTCGCCCGAGACCTTGGGAAACAGGGCCGAGGGAACCTGGTAGCGGTAGAGAACCACCGGCAGCAACGAGTCGCCCGCGGCGTTCTGGAACACATGGTGGCCGGGATTCACCTCACCCAGGAACACCACATGGTTGAGGTTCTTGATGAACGGATCCGGGACCAGCTTGAGCCGTTTGACGTCGTTGAAGTTTCCGAGCACCGAACCGATCGCCACACCCACACCGTCGAAGGCCGGCGACTTGATCCGGGCGGCAGCGATGTTCGTATGAAAGCTCCCGATTGCGACCACCTCCGGCAACGGCCGCGCCGGCCACGGGACTTCCGGCCCCTGCGCCACGGGCGGCTCCTTCCAGAAGAGCGACTCCACGTTGCTGAAGTGGCCTTCCCCGCCGCCCTTGGTCACCACCCGGACGTAGGCGTAATAGCGGCGGCCCGTCTTGATCGGAACCACCACCTCGAACGCCGCCCCGTTGCCGAAGTTCAGGCCGGGCTGCGGGGTGAGGTAAACCCCGAAACTGGGCGCCACCTGCTCGGCCGCCGGCGCGGATGGATTGACCACCTTGGGATTGGGATTGGGGGCCGTGTTCGGGGTCAGCTCCGCGGTTGCCACCGGAACCGGCGCCTGCCCCGGAGTGCCGAGCCACACCTGAAACCGCTCCACTCCGGCAGGCGGACAGAACCAGCGCACGCGCATCTTCGGACTGGCGTCGTCCCCGGCGGCCTCCAGCGGCGCCAGCATCGGCTTGGGGCTTTCCTTCGCGAGCGGCGTGCAGTCGCCCAACTGCACCAACGGGCTCGGATTGCCGTGCTCATCGAAGAGCTGGCCGTAGTAGCACACAACGCTGGCGTTGGCCGGTTGGTCGTTGTCGGGGATTTCGACTACAAGGTTGGTCGCCGCATCATACGTGGACTGCCCCTGCTTGATCAGCGTCATCACTCCGAAGTCCACCCGTCGGTATAGGCGGAACTCGCGGGTGTCGGGCGTCAACGGAATCGCGACCACCGGCCCCTCGAACTGAGGCGGCACCGGATCGCCGATCGGCTTCGGCGGCAGCGGCGTGTGGCTGCCGCAGTCGTCCTCGCGGACCACCACGTTGTTGCCGGCGCCCGGAGCGGTGGAGACCCGCTCCCGATACACCACCCGGTCACACCGCGTCGCCGTCGCGAAATCCACGATCGGCAGGCTGCTCGCGGCCGGCAAACCGCCCGGCACGGTCACGGTCGTCTGCGCGGACACCCGCCCCCCCACGGCGCCGACGCGGCAGGACACATTCGCCGTCACCTGGAGCCCATTGGCCGGCGCCCGGAAGTTGGAGATGCGTTTCACCACGTTGCTTTCCCCGGGTTTGAACTCGAGGCGACCGACGTAGTTGGAGAAGCCGTTGAAGCCGAACCAGAATTCCGCCCACGCGATGCCGGTGTCGGCCCGCGTGCAGACCAGGTCAAAGTGATAGCGGTCGCGGTCCAGCGAGGCGTCCCGTTCCGTGCGCTTGGCCTCCGCCCGCACGATGAGGGGTTCGCAGCAGAGGATCTTCACGCCGCCATTCTCCGGGCCGGCCGGGCCGGTGAATTCCCGCAGCACGCCAAACGCCGCCGGACTGTTGGCCGACAGGTTGCCGCCGTCACAGGCGGCGCCGTCCACCGCGCGGACGGTATACCAGTAGGTCTGGTTGACGTTCAGCGCCGGGTCCGGAGCCCCGTCTCCGTCGTCAATGAAGCTCAGCATGGTCTGGCCGGGCAGATGCATGATCAGCACCGCGTTGGCCCGGTTCATCGCGGGATTGCCCTCGAACTTCGCGACGTCCGCCGGGGCCTTCCAGCGATAGACGTGATAGCCGGCGATGGTCGCGTCGTTGCCGGTGACGGGCACCTGTTTCCAGGTGACCTTGAGGCGCTGCTTGGCGACGCCGCCAGCGTAGTCGTAGTAGTTTTCCACCTTGGGCAGCCGCGGGGCATCGGGAGGAATCCGGTCGCAGATCGTCACCAGCGTGCCGGGAGAATTGGTGCCGTCGCGCCCGAGGATGTCGCGCGCGGCGGCAAAATAGTAATAGGCCTCGCCGTCCTGGAATGGCGCCTCGCCGGAGGCCAGTCCGTGATCGTCGGCGACGAACGCCACGCGGTTGGTGGGGTTGAACACGGAGTCCGGATTGGCCGGCGGACCGTCGCTCAGATTCTGGCTGCCCAGGATGGGCACGCGGTTGACGAGCTCCACCTGGGGCGTGACGGAGCGCAGCGCCCGCAGCACCCCCGGCGCAGGCGGGTTCAGGTGAAACTTGTTGGCCGCGTCCTCAGCGAACTTGCGGCCCACCCGGTAAACGTTGAAACCGTAACTCAGCAGGCTTAGCCGGCGGAATTCAGGCGAAGTCGCCCAGCGCAGTTTGACGTTGAGATGCCCTTTGCCCGACGGATCCCGGACCTCGAACGGGGCGCCGGGAGCGGGCAGGACCACCGGCTGTCCGGCCGTGACCGTCACCCGCCCCAGCACACCGAGGTCGGTGTTGGCGAGCAGGTCATGATCACGGAGCTCATAGGTGTAGGTCCCGGGCGCGGAAAGCTCATCGGCCGCGGCCAGCCCGAGGCAGAGATTCACGGCCGGGTGCAGGCGGCCGAGCTGGATGAGGTTGTTGTAGTGATGCGGCTGGTCGAGCGAACCGCGGATCACGGCGCTCAGCTTCTCCGCGAACGAGAGCGAGCCGGCCGGCACCAGACCGGCGAAGAGGTTTTCGACCCGGTTCGACAGCGCCCCGAGATCATCGCCGAGGTTCGCCGCCCGCTGCAGCATGGCGGCCAGGATCGCCGGATCGGTCTGGAGGGTGAGGATGGTCCGGCGCTCGTAGCTGGCGGCGGAGTCGCTTTCGCCCGCCTTGCGGTAAACCGCCAGCTTGCGCGCGGCCAGCAGGTCGGGGCGGGTGGGCTGCACCAGCACGTAGGCCCAGTGCCGCAGGGATTTGTCCTGCGTCACGGTGCCGAGGGTGAAGACGCTGTCCTCCAACTGCTGGGCCCGGACCGGCAGCAGGGCGGAGACGAGAAGGAGCAAGCCTAGGAAACGGCGCATGGAATTGGACGAAAGGGGATTCAGGGCGAACGGCGGGCTCAGAAGTCAACGTCCCACTTGGAGTTGAGGTAGGTGATGCCGATGGTCTTCTCGGCGCACAGGCAGAACGGGCACGGCCCGACGCAGCCTTCCATCCGGCCGCTGCCCTTGAGCTGGAGTCCCGCCGGGTTCTTCACGCCGGTGAGGGTGATGTCGCCCTCCAGGGACGCGAGACACAGGACGGAGCCATAGACCCCGAGGAACATCTTCCCGACATAGGTCGGTCCTTCGACAAAGTAACCGGCGCCCAGGCCGACACCCGCCGACACCTCGAAGAAGCAGCTCGCCGGAATGCCGAGCAGCGCCTCGGACACCGGGATCCACACGTCGCCGTAAGCATAGATGCCCGTGAACGGCGGTTTGCCGATCAGGCCCTGCACATCTTTGTCCCAGAAAAACGGGTCGAGCGTGCAGGTGCGGCCCAGGAAGATGCCGCCCTTGGCCTTGTAGCCGTTGAATTCCAGTCCGCAGGCGCCGCTGAAGTAGTTTTCCTTGGCCCCGAAGGCCATCTGCGCACCCAGGTAGGTGATCTTGAAGGTGGCGAACTTCAGTTCGCCGTTCAGCTCAAAGCCCGCAACCATGCCGAGCACGGAGAACGCCGGTTCGGTCTGGAACGTGAACTTGGCCTCCAGGCTCGCCCGCAGGTCCGGCGAGATGAAGTCCACCTCGACGTCGGTCGCCCCCACGCGCACTTCGGTGGCCTTCGCCCCGGGCCCGATGCACCCGTTCTCCTCGCTCTGGGAATCCAGCTCCTTGATCTGCAGGTAGGCATCCAGCTTCATCTCGCTGGGCACCTTGATCTCCGCGTGGACATCAATGCGGAGCAGCTTCAGCGAGTCGTTGTTGATGTGCGCGTAGCCATTGATGCGGCCGGCCCCCATGGCATCGGAAACCGGGCCGAGGAACTTGTTGATCGAGTTGTCGATCTCGGAGAGCGCCTCGGACAGCACGTCGCGGATGATCGAATTCACCTGCGCGAAGACCGAGTCCACCGCCTCGCGGGCGGCACCCTCGAGTTCGTAGAGCCGCTGCTTGAGAATGCTGGTGAAGGCGGCCGGCACCTTGGAGCCCAGGAACCGGTCCTCGATCTTCTGCCGGATGAGATCCTTGAGCTGCTGCTTGGCCGCGGGAGTGAACGGGTTGTCCGCCGCGAGGTTGTAGCTGTTGATGACCTGGTTGATGTCGTTGCAGGCCTTGTTCATCGCCCCGGTGATGTCGCCGGACAGCGAGTTGAGCTTGTCCCGCAGCTCCTTGGCGAACTGGTCCGGCACGTTGCCGCCCGCAGCCAACGCGTCCCGGGCATCGTGCAGTCTGGATTTCAGCGCCCCGAGGACCGCATGGATCTCGTCCAGCGTCGGGTCCGCCTTCTGGAGAAACTCGTTGAGCTTCGGATCAATGGCCCCGCCCGCCAGGTCCGCGGCAAATCCGCCCAGAGTCTGGCCCACCGGGTTGTCCCCGGCCTGCTGGACGAGCGTCTTGACGAGCTGCTTGAGCAGCTGCGTGACGAACTGGCGGCTGCCATTGCCCGCTTCGGCCAGCAGCTTTTCGATCTCGCCGAGGGCAGCCTCGGCGTCACCGAGTTTGGAATCCACCTGCTTGAGCAGCCCCGTGGCGTTGTCCACCTGGCCCAGCAGGTCGTCGGCAAGGCGCTTGCGGAAGTTCTCCACGACCCCGGGAGCGGCCCCGCAATACTGCTGGATGATGCCGATCGGCGGGTTGATCCACTTCTTCTGCGCCGCGTCGTAATTGTCATGCAGCGCCTGGAACAGGGCATCGGTCGGACCATCCAGCAGTTGATCGAAGACCGGTTCGAAGAGATCCCGGGGAATCGAATCGAGCAACTGGTTCAGGGCGCCAAAGCCCTTGCCGATGATTTCCGAGGAGACCACGTCCTGGAAGGCGTTGAGCATGCCGTCCGCCTGGTCGAACACGAGGTTCGACAGGTTGACCTGCGGCAGGCCGTCGTATTGCACGCCGAAGGTCAGTTCGGCGTTTTCCGCGCTCAGATACTTGCAGGAATATTCGACGTTCAGGACGAGCAGATCCGTTTTG
>CAIWAH010000049.1 GCA_903910585.1 uncultured Verrucomicrobiota bacterium | reverse complement strand
TGTCAGCGTGGATGCGTTTGAGCTTTCGCTGCGGCATCCGTCGGGTCGGGGCTGCTGGCTCTCCATCAATTCCCGGGTGCTGATGCGGGGTGCCCAGGGTGAAGCCGAGCAGGTCATCGCCACCTTCACCGACATCACCGCCCGCCGCGAGGCCGAGCAGCAGCGGCAGCAACTGGAGGAGCAGCTGCGCCGGTCCGAGTCGCTCCGTGCCTTGGGCACACTTGCGGGCGGCGTCGCGCACGACTTCAACAACCTGCTCGCGAGCATGCTGGGCAACGCCGACCTCTGCCTGACCGCCCTGCCCCCGGATCATCCCGCCGCCGAAAACGCCCGCGAAATTGCCGCCGCGGCCAAGCGGGGCGCGGAACTCGTGCGGCGCATCCTCAGCTTCAGCCGCCCGCACTCGACCGGACTCCACCCGGTGTTGCTTTCCGCGGTGGTCGAGGAGGCCGCCCGGATGGTGGCGCGCACGCTGCCGCCGACGGTGCGGCTCCACTGGCAGGTGGAGCCGGATGAGCATCCCGTGATGGGTGACCGGACCCAGCTGCATCAGGTCATCGTCAACCTCTGCACCAATGCCGCCCACGCCATGGAGCCGGCCGGCGGCCAGGTCGAGGTCAACATCGCCGGTGCCACGTTGCTCCCGGAGCAGATCCCGGCCGGCACCGATATCCGGCCCGGTCCGGCCATGCGGCTGCGGGTCCAGGATACGGGGTCCGGCATGGATGCCGAAACGATCGCCCGCATCTTCGAGCCGTTCTTCACCACCAAGGAACCGGGCCGCGGCACCGGCCTCGGCATGGCCATCGTCAACTCGGTGGTCCAGGCCCACGGCGGCCACATCACCGTGGAATCCGCCCCGGGCCGCGGCACCACGGTCGAAATTCTCCTGCCGGCCCTGGTCGCCCGGGTAGTGCAGGCGCTCCCGCCGACGGAGGAGACGCCGCTGACTCCGGTCGGTGGCGGCCAGCGGGTGCTGGTGGTGGACGACGATTCGGCGGTCCTGCGCCTCACGGCCACTGCGCTGGGACGGGCGGGCTTCCGGGTCACCGCGCTGGGCAATCCCACGGAGGCGTGGGGACGCTTCAGTTCCGACCCTGCCGCCTTCGATGTGCTGGTGACCGACCTCTCCATGCCTGAGCAGTCCGGTGTCGAGCTGGCGCTCGCCATCCGTCAGGTGCGGGCCGACCTGCCGGTCATCATTATCACCGGCTACGGACCGACTGCCGAACAGCTCCTCGCCAAGGCGGAAGGCCAGTTTCCGGTTCTGCCCAAACCCTTCGCCATCGCCGAACTGGTGAAGCTCGTGAACTCGGAATTGGCGCAGGCATCCGGCGAACCGGTGATCTGAGCGGGCGAATCACCGCTGTTCCGGCGGCACGTTCCGCAGCGTCTGGGCAAAGCCCGCGTGGGCGGTCGGGTCCACGGGCCGGTGCTTCCGCAGCGTCCGCGCCGGAATCGCCCCGAGGTAGTTTCCGTTCTTCCAGTTCCGGGCAGGCCGGATGGGGCGGGGCGAGAAACCGCCGCCGCAGTTGGGACATACATTGCCGAGGAGCGTGTCCACGCAGGTCGCGCAGAAGGTGCATTCGAACGAGCAGATGCGCGCCTCGGTGGACTCCGGTGGCAGCGCCCGGTCGCAGTGTTCGCAGGTCGGGCGCAGGGCCAGCGCCTCGACCACGTCAAACTCCTCGTCGGTGAGCCCGTATTTCTGGCGGAGGTCTTCCTTGGAGATCGGCATGGCAACAGGGGATGGATCAGCCGGGAGCAGGTCCCGCGGGAAATGGACAGCGAACTTCGCCCGGCCCGGCCGCCAACGGCAGAAGTTCTGCCGGAGTTTGGGCACAACCCGGACGGGCCACCGGACACCGCGGCGCAAACCGGCACCCGGCCGGCCACTGGCCCGGGCTCGGCACCTGTCCGGGAATCGTCACGAGGCGCTCCCGCCGGCGGCCCAGTTCGGGCACCGAGTTCAGCAGCGCGCGGGTGTAGGGATGCTGCGGCGTCCGCAGCACATCCCGCGCGGGGCCCGTTTCCACGATCTGCCCCGCATACATCACTGCCACGCGGTCGGCGAGGTCGCCGACCAGCCCGAGGTTGTGGGTGATGAGCAGGATCGCCATCCCGAGCTGCCGCTGCAGTTCGCGCAGCAGGTCCATGATCTGCGCCTGGATGGTGACATCGAGCGCGGTGGTCGGTTCGTCCGCGATGAGCAGCTGCGGTTCGCTGGCGAGCGCGAGCGCGATCATGGCCCGCTGCTGCATGCCGCCGGAAAGCTGGTGCGGGTAGTCGCGCACCCGGCTGTCCGGCGCGGGAATGCCGACCAGTTTCAGCAGCCGGACGGCCTCGGCTTCCCGGGCCTTTTCGGGCCGGTGCAGCCGCAGGGACTCGATGATCTGGGTGCCGATCCGCTGGACCGGGTTGAGCGACGCGCCGGGATCCTGGAACACGTAGCCGACCACGCCGCCCCGCAGGTTCCGCAGCTCGGCTTCGCGCAGCGCGAGCACCTCGCGGCCGGCGACCCGGATGCTGCCGCCGGCGTAGCGGACCGGCGGGCTTGGGAGGAGCCGCGTGACACTCAGGGCGGTGACGCTTTTGCCGCAGCCGCTTTCGCCCACCAGCGCGAGCGTGCGCCCGGCCTCGACGTTTAGGGAAACGCCGTCCACGACCCGCACGGGGCCGAAGTCGAGCTGCAGATCCTGGATTTCGAGCAAGGCCATGGACTGCCCCCCCGTTGGGAAAGCGGCGTGGCCGCGGCGCCGCCTATTCCTGCGGATACAGCAGGACGCGGTCGTGGACCAACAGCACGAGGTCGTTCTTGCCGTCGCCGGTCACGTCCGCCACGACCGCCTCACGGGGTTCGCTGGCCTCGTTGCGGCGCTGGCGGAACGTGCGCTCCTCGAAGACCGGCCAGCGGTTGCCGGACACGAGCTGGTGCGGCGGCTCAAACACCACGAGGTCCACGTAGGCGCGCACCGTTTCGAGGAAGACCAGGTCCTTCTTGCCGTCACCGTCGAGGTCGCCGCTGGTCACGTCGCGCAGGTAGCCGTCCTTGATCGGGGTCTCGTAGCCGTCGAGCTCGGTGAATTCCCAGATGTCACCGTCGAAGCGTTTCCACGCGACGGCGTTGTTGCCCAGGAAGGCCACCGTGTTGGCGTCCTTGGAGCCGAGCCCGACCGACGCAAGGCTCGCAAACTCGGTCACGGGCAGTTCCACGGTCTTCGCCACCTTCCAGACGCCGTTGGCGTCGCGTTCGCTGACAGTCAGCGCCTTGCGGTCCGCGTCGAGCAGGAACAGCAGCGGGCTCTTGCTGCCGGCCTGCGCCAGCGTGGTGGCGGCGACGATGCGGGAGCTGCTCGACGCGCCGTTGATCTGTTCGCGCACGGTGAAGCTCCACGTCGGCTTTTCCGCACCGTCCGAGGTCAGCACGACCGCCCGGAGAAAATTTTTCTGCGCCAGCAGCAGCTCGGTCTTGCCGTCGCCGTCCACGTCGGCGGTCGCCAGCCAGGGCAGGTCCGACGTGCCGCCCGGCGGATTCACGTCCACTTCCTCGAACAGCGCGCCGTCCTTCGCCTCCGCCCGTTGCACCAGCACCTTGATCTTCTCGTAGGGCGTCAGCACGACCACGTCGGCGCGGCCGTCCTGATTGGCATCATGGATCGTGACCGAGCTGGGATTGCCCTTGAAGGTTTCCGCGAGCTTCTGGACGAGGTCCTTGCCGGCCGCGTCGCGCAACACCAGTTCGCGCACGGTGACGGTTTCCTCCTTGCCGTCCTTGCCGGGTTTCTTGTCATCCCGTTCGACCAGCGCCACGACGCCGGGTCCGCCGGCCTTGATCGCGCCGACAGTCATCGCCAGCGGCTTGGCGTTGAGCGCGAGCAGCTGCGGGAATGGCAGCCGGCCGTTCGCGTCGAGCGAAGCCACGCCGATCTGCTTTTCGTCGCTGCTCAGCAGGAACACCTCGGTCTTGCCGTCGCCGTTCCAGTCGGCCGCAGCGAGGTCGGTGATGCCGGTGAAGCTCGGGAAGGTCTTCGGCGCCGCAAGGGTGCCGTCCGCCTGCTGGAAGTGAACGAACAGCTGGCCGCCTTCGGGGTCGGCCACGACAAGATCGCTCAGCGAGTCGGCGTTCAGGTCCGCCCAGAGCATCCCCCGGCGGGCCTTGTCGGTGCGTTGCAGCGGCAGGATGGAGAACTGCCCGTTCTTGAGGCCGCCGACCAGCGCTTCCGCCGGCTTGTGGGTGAACTGCGACAACGCGGCGCGGCCGGACTTGGCCGCAATGGTCATGACCTCGGTGCGGTGGTCGCCGTCGAGATCGTCCGCCCAGTAGCTGCGGATCGGTGGCAGCGTGAGGTGAACCTCCGGACTGAACTGGGCGGCGGCATTCTGC
This sequence comes from uncultured Verrucomicrobiota bacterium, assembly GCA_903910585.1. Lineage (GTDB taxonomy): Bacteria > Verrucomicrobiota > Verrucomicrobiia > Limisphaerales > UBA9464 > CAIWAH01. The sequence continues at coordinate 6,904 of CAIWAH010000049.1, read as the reverse complement.
AGCCGGAAGCGGAAGGGATTCGCGTTGTCCCAGTTCACCAGGAGGAGGTCATCGCGCTTGTCGCCGTCGAGATCGAGCACCTGCACGGCCTTCGCGGCCCCGGCGTAGGGCAGCCGCTCGGGATCGGCCAGGGCGCCGTCGGCCTGCTGGCGGAGGATGTAGAGATGTTTTTCGGCAAGCAGCAGCAGGTCGGTCCGGCCGTCGGCGTTCACGTCGCCCGAGGTGAGCGCGTTGTAATCCGGCAGGCCGTCGTCGAGGGCGTAGCGCTTGGGCTGCGACCAGCCGTTCGTGCCCTGGTTGAGCTGCACGATCAGCTCCTTGGGATCGCCGTAATAAGCCAGGTCGTTGCGGCGGTCGCCGTTGAGATCCGCCACCACGAGCGAGGTGATGCGCTTCTCCGACGAGATGGAATCAATCCGGAACCGCGCGTCGGCGGGCAGCTCGTTGATGTCGCGGCGGCCGACCTTTTCGGGCGTGGCCGGCGCGTTGGTGTTGCCGGTGCGGTTGTAGAGCAGGTTGATCTTCGAGCGGCCGTTGTTGACCAGCACCACATCGCGCAGGCCGTCGCCGTCCATGTCGGTCGCGTGGAGGAAGGCGACACCGAAATCAATGGGGAACACCTCCGGGCCGGCAAAGCCAAAGCGGTTGGTGGCGGAGCCGGCGTTCAGGGTCAGCGCGGCCGCGGCGGCGACCGCCCACGGCGACAGGACACGGAGCAACATGGGCGCGAGAGTGCCGGAACTTTCGCCGCCGGCAAGGCGGGCACGGCCAAAAAGGGCGACCACCCCCTGGGCCGCCGTTCCGACGCACGGGACGCAGCGGCGCGAAAGGCGTGACTTGGACCGGGCCCTTCCTACGCTGGGAACCGACTCGCATGAAGACCTCCCGCCGCTCGTTCTTCGCGTCCGCCGCACTCGCCGCGGGCGCCACGGCCGTTTCGCCGCTTTCCGCCACGGCCGCGCCGCCGAAGGTCCGCGGCAACGTCCAGCTGGCAATCGCCAGCTACAGCTACTGGCACTTTCGCGAGCCCAGGGTGACCATTGAGCAGGTCGTCGAGAAGGCCGCCGCGCTGGGCGTCGCCGGCGTGGATGTGCTGCATCGCCAAATGGACTTGCCGGAGAAGGAGCCGTTGACCGCCGAACACCGCGGCTACCTCGCCCGGCTCAAGCGGCACGCCGCGCGCCACGGCGTGAGCTACTGCTGCCTGAGCATCCATCAGGACTTCGTGGATCCCGATCCGGCGTTCCTCAAAACGCAGGTGGAGCACACCAAGAAGTGCATCGAGATCGCCTACGCCCTCGGCATCGGCATTGTGCGGATCAACTCCGGACGCTGGAACACGATCAAGAGCTTCGACGACCTGATGAAAGCCCGCGGCGTCGAGCCGATCCTGCCGGGCCATACCGAGGACGACGGTTTCAAGTGGTGCGTGGACTGCCTGCAGCAGTGCATCCCCAAAGCCGAAGAATGCGGCGTCACCCTCGCCGTGGAGAATCATTGGGGCCTGACCCGCACTCCGGAAGGCCTGCTCCGCATTGCCAAGGAACTTCCCTCGCCGTGGGTCGGCGTGATGCTCGACACCGGCAATTTCCTGGAGGACCCCTACGACAAGCTCGCGCAGGTCGCGCCCAAGGCGGTTTACGTCCAGGCGAAGACCTACTTCGGCGGCGGAGAATGGTATACGCTCCAGCTCGATTACCCCCGCATCGCGAAGATCCTCGCCGACGCCGGCTACCGAGGCTGGGTGGCCCTCGAAATGGAAGGGAAGGAGAATCCCGATACCGCGGTGCCCAAGAGCATCGCGCAGCTGCGGAAAGCGTTCCGGGTCTGAGGAGGCTCGGTTGTGATGGCGGCCGGCCATTTCTGGCCGGCTTGAGAATAGGGGTGGCGCCAATCGCGAAACGGTCAGCGGTCCCGTTCGGTTCCGTCGCCATTGATGATCACCGCTTTCGCTCCGGACCGAACCGGGGTCACCGTCTCCTTGCCGGAAGGCCACCGAACCCAGATTTCCCGCGGCGTTTCCGGCGCGGACAGAACTTGGGTTGCCGAATCTTGGGACAAATAGCCTGAGCCGGCATGAATCTCCCGAACCGGTCCGCGGCCGGCCACCGTGATCAGCCGCAGACTGGCGCCCACCGCGGTCGGATTCTCCGCCGGGCCCTGCAACCGCACAGTCAGTCCAGGCCGGCCCCCCAAGTTGCGGAACAGCTTGGTCTCCCCGGAATTCTGCGCCACGGCGAGATCCGGCCGGCCGTCGCCGTCGAAATCGGCAACGGCCGCGCCGCGCTGTTCGCCATGGATCCGCAACCCGGACTGCTGGCCCGGCACCGGACTAAAGTTTCCCCGGCCGTCACCCCGCAGCCAAAGCCCGCGCCCCGCGTCCAACCGCGGTTCCTCGGGTCGGAGCGCGAAGCAGTTCTGGCTGAGGAACAGGTCTTCCCGGCCGTCGCCGTCAAAATCGGCAACCACCGGGGCAAATGCCGGCGCGAACTGAGCCTCGGCAGGAAGCGGGACCGCCTCAAAGCGCTGCCCCCGGCGCAGGAACACCGTGCTGGCCATGGTGTTCGCCTCCACCCGACGAGCCTGGGGAGCAGCGTCACCCAAAGCTGCCGCCAGATCGGCGTCGGCAAACTGGCGAAAGGTCGAAAAGCGTGTCCGGAGAGTCGGCCAGCCTCGGTTGAGAAATCCCAGATCCCGCCGCGGCACCTCGCGGCCGGTTCCTTCCTCCCACTCGGTCTCCAACACTTCCCAAACCCCATTTTGGTCAAAGTCGCCGTGATAAAACCGCACCGGCTGTGCCGGCGTAGGTCGGTAGTAGGTGCTGTTCAAGCCCCAGTTGGCCGCCACGAGATCAAGCCGGCCATCGCCGTCGAAATCACCCGCCGTCACGCCCTGCCACCAGCCGGTCAGTTCCGCCAGCCCCAATTCGGCGGTGACGTCAGACAGCTGGCCTCGGCGGTTTTGCAACACCCGCACCGGGCCCCATTCGCCGGCCAAGACGAGCTCCGGGAAACCGTCGCCTTCGAGATCCGCAAAGACGGCCCCGTTGACCAACCCCGCCACATGGAGCGCCTCATTCCATGCCGGCGCCGGGACCAGTTGACCGGATTCATTGCGGAACAACTGCGAGGGCGTCGGCTCCGGGTAGCGTCCCGGAACCCCCCGGCCACCCACAAACACATCGAGATCCCCGTCACCGTCCACATCCGCCACCGCGACCGGGCCAGCGGACACCGCAGCCGCCGGAGTGATTGGTGCCCGCCGCAAGGAATTGCCTTCCACGGTCCACACCGGGCTGGCTGCGGCCACCTCCTGTTCGTGGCGGGCCATACCGATGAGCAACTTCCTGGCTCCGGCCGTCGGCGTCCAACCCGCCAGTCCCAGCGCATCGTCGGGCAACCCATCTTCGGCGGCGCTGGCCTCCCGACGACGAACCTCCCCAGTTGGCGCCCAACTGAACACTTCGATCCTTGTCCCCCGACCGCCGCCCACCACCAGTTCCTCCCGACCGTCCGCATCCAGGTCGAACCACGCCACACCCGGACCGGCCCGATCCTGGAGCCGGTGCAGGAGCGGTTGCCGGCTGAGGTCGTCGTGGGGTGCTTCCCCATGCGTGTGTCCCAACCGTGCGCTTACGTCCTCGAAGTGAGTCGGTCCGGGGGGCGGGACCGGCGACGGTGCGGGCACGGTCCCGGCAGGTTCCTCGATTTCGTAAATCCGATTGGCCTCGGCCGCAGCCACCAGGCTGCGCCGCCCGCTTCGCCAGCGCACCTCGATTTCGAGGCGGTTGGTCAAGGTCCCGGCGGCGAAACTTCGTTGCGGCTGATCGGAAGAGAGGTAACGACCGCCCGCCTGGATTTCCTGGCTTTGCAGCGCCACCGCTCCGCCCCGGACGATCACCTTTGCCCCAATGCCGAAGATGTTGGGGGGCGCACCCTTCAAACGGACTGCCACGCGCGGGGCGCCGCACTCATTTCGATAAAGCAACGGAGGCTGTCCGAGGCAGCTTACCACCACGTCCATGTCGCCATCGTTGTCGAGGTCGGCCAGCCCCAGGCCATGGCTTACATTCGTGGAGTTGAAGCCCCAGCGGGCTCCCACCTCCTCGAAGGTCAGGTCGCCCCGGTTGCGAAAGGCGAAGTTCGGCGTCAGCAACGGCGGATAGGCCTTGAAAGCGCGTCCGGTGGTCGGTGTCCCCAGCGGCTTTCCGCTCCCGCGTTCGCGCTCGATCGTGTCGAGATCCTGCATGTCGTAAGGGTGGCCATTGACACACAGCAGATCTTCTTCGCCATCCAGGTCCACGTCGAGGAAAGCCGCACCCCAGGTCCAGTCCGAAGCATCCAAACCGGCGAAGTTGGCGATTTCCGCATAGGTCCCGTCGCCGCGGCTGAGCTGCAATGTGTTCCGCCGGGCCTGATGGCGGTCCATGCTCACCAGCATGTGCGACGCTGGCGCATTGGTCTGCCCCTCTTGCGTGAGGCGCAGGCGGTGAAAGCGGCTGAGCATGTCCACCACAAAAATGTCGTCGTGCCCGTCGTGGTTCAGGTCCGCAAAGTCCACCGCCATCGAGTCATAGCTGGTCGTCCGCAGCGCCACGTCGGGGAGCGCCCGGAACCGCCCGCGACCATCTCCCAGCCAGATTCGGTCGGGAGTGTGCAGGTCCGAGCATACATACAGGTCGGGCGCCCCATCGGAGTTGAAATCCCGCAGGGCCGCCGCCAGGCCGAGTCCGCGGGGAGCCGCCGAATAGGGTTTGCCGGTTTCGTCCGCAAACGTCCCGTCGGTCCACGATCCGGCCCGAAACCGCCCACCGCCGAGATTCCAAAAGCAGACATCCGGTGCGCCCCGTTTGATCAGCAGGCCGTCGGCAATATGGTAACTGAGAGCTGCCGAGCCCGCGATTCGGGGAATGCCGTTCACTGTCCGGTAGGTGAGGTTCAAAGCCCCGTCCAGCCCGTCGGCTACCGCATTGTTGACGACGTATTGCTCCAACCAGCCATCCCCATTCAGGTCGCCGAAGGCGAGGCTGGTGCAGCTCAAATTGGTCAGGCTCAGTCCCGCCGAAACGGTCACATTCCGAAATTTCCCGCCACCGTCGTTCACGAAGCAGGCGTTCGGGCCGCCGCGAAAGACCACCTGCAAATCCAGCCGCCCATCGCCGTTGACATCCACGAAGGCGGCACCACGGGAATGCTGCCGCTCACAGCCCACCCCGGCGGCGGCCGTCACGTCGGCGAACCGCAAGCCACCGAGATTCCGGAACAACACGTTGGTTCCGTCCCCGTGGCAGAAGTAGAGGTCCGTCAGGCCATCACCGTCAAAATCACCCGCTGCCACCCCGGAGCCCTCAACCAGCACCCGCCGCTGCAGCAGGCGTTCGTAGGCAATTTCGTTGGTGAAGCGCAGGCCCGTGGTTTCACCGGACAGCCGCGCAAATCCCGAGGTTGCGGCATCCGGTTCCGGCAGGCGGGCAACGCGGTAACCGGCGCGCGGTTCCCAACTGTATCCGCCCTCCGCCCGGGCAGCCCAGGCAATCAGGCCGGCAGCGAGCGTCAAAATGGCGGCGGCGACGTGGATCACGGGCGGATTTTGGCGTCTCGGTTGAGGCAGGTCCAGTAGGCACGAAAAAGGGGCCGGACGATTGTCCGGCCCCCTGTCGTTCGATCAGTCTCTGGGACTGGTCGATTATTCGTAAACGACCGTCAGCGTGGTGCCGACGAGGTTGACGCTCTTGATCTTCGTGGCGCCGGAGACCTTGAGGAACGCGGCGTCACCGGAAACGGTGGCCGTGATCGTCTTGGTCTCGGTGTTCACGTTGACGTTGCTGACGCCGCCGCCGCTCAGGCCGGGCACGTCGCTCGGAACCGCCACGACGGACGGACCGGTGCTGACCTTGTAGAACAGCAGGTAGTCAATGTCGCCGCCGGGGATGTTGAGCCGGACCGTGGTGTTCGCGCCGAGCGTGAACGTCGCGACCGAGCTGCCGCCGGGGGTCAGGAACGGAACAGTGTCGTTCGAGCTCCAGCCGCCCGTCTGGAGGACGGTGACTTCGCCGACGCGGGTGGTCAGCTGATCAGGCTTGGTGATGTCACCCGTGACGATGTCGAGGGTGAAGGGATTGGCCTGGGCGCTGCGGCCGTCCCAGGAGAATCCGAGGGCGGCACTGTAGGTGCCGGGCGCGAAGTTACGGGTGTAGTTATACCACTCGCCGTTGTCGCCCCAACCGATCTTGTAGTTCTGGGTGAGGGTGAAGTCAGGACGTTCGGCGTTGCCGTCCGAGATGACGTCAACGTTCACGCCGGCCTCCGCATTCACCACGGTGCCGTTGTCGTTCCAGCCGTTGCGCAGGCTGTTGCCGCAGCAGCCGCTGTCGGAGTTGTTCTCGATCAGGTGCAGGTCAATGTCCTTCACGCCGTCCTTGCCCTTGTAGAGGTCGGAAGCGAGCGGCATGGTGCTGGCACCGGCCACGCTTTGGCCACCGCCGAAGTTGTAGTCTTCGGCTTCAACGACCATCGTCGCACCGCTCAACACGACGCGCACGTCGTTGTCAGGATAGCTGGTCGCGGTGCCGTTGGCGCTGGTCACGTCCACATAGTAGTCACCAATGTTGCCGACTCCGGCGCTGGCGATCACATAGGAGGCGCTGTTCGCACCGGCGATCGCCTTCTTGTTCTGGAACCACTGATAGGTAACCGGAACGGCCGAATCCACTTCAACCGACAGGGTCGCCGAGCCGCCAGGGGCAACAGTCGCTCCCACCGGGCGCTTGGTGATGATCGGAGGCAAGGTGCCCGGATCCACATAGGTTCCCACCAGATCACCGGTCAGGCGGCTGGCGCTGTAGGTAGCGGGATCGGCTTCGCTGGCGAGCTTGAAGGTCGCGCCGCCGTTGTCGCCGCCGCCG
>CAIWAH010000048.1 GCA_903910585.1 uncultured Verrucomicrobiota bacterium | reverse complement strand
TGTGGTCTTCCGCGATGGCCAGAAAGCCGCCGCCCCAAGATGGCCGGGTCGGCCAGCGGTTGACTTGGCGAGGCGGCATCATAGCCTCGCGTTCGATCTCAACTCCGAATTTTTCTATGGCCGCCCCCGCAAAGTCCGCCGACACCAAAGCCGTTGCCGAAACCGAGGCCAACAAGCTCTCCGCCACCAAGGCACGCGACCTCGAGACGGCCATCTCCACCATCACGAAGTCCTTCGGCGAGGGAGCGATCATGCGGTTGGGATCGCAGATCACGAAGCCGATCGAGGTCATCCCCTCCGGCGCCCTGGCGGTGGATCTCGCCCTTGGGGTCGGCGGCGTGCCGCGGGGCCGGATCGTCGAAATTTACGGGCCGGAATCGTCCGGAAAGACGACCCTGATGCTGCATCTGATCGCCAATGCCCAAAAGGCCGGCGGCGTGGCGGCGTTCATTGACGCAGAGCACGCCCTTGATCCCGCCTACGCCAAGAAGCTCGGGGTGGATCTCGACAACCTGCTCGTGTCGCAGCCCGATTCCGGCGAGGAAGCCCTGACCATCTGCGAGACGCTCGCCCGCTCCAACGCGCTCGACATCATCGTGGTGGACTCAGTGGCGGCGCTCGTGCCCAAGGCGGAGCTCGAGGGCGAGATGGGCATGGCCACGATGGGCATGCAGGCACGCCTGATGTCGCAGGCGCTCCGCAAGCTCACCGCCATCCTCAACAAGGCGAAGACGACCTGCCTCTTCACCAACCAGCTGCGCGAAAAGGTCGGCGTGATGTTCGGCAATCCCGAGACCACCCCCGGCGGCAAGGCGCTCAAGTTCTACGCCAGCGTGCGCATCGATATCCGGCGCAAGGATGCCATCAAGGACTCGACCGGGGCCGTCCTCGGCAATCACGTGAAGGTGAAGATCGTGAAGAACAAGGTCGCGCCGCCCTTTTCCGAAGCCGAGTTCGACATCATTTTCAACCACGGCATCGACAAGGAAGGCAGCGCCTTGGATGTCGGCATCGAGAACGGCGTCGTGGAGAAGAAGGGGGCCTGGCTCCAGTTCGCCGGCGAGCTGATCGGCCAGGGCAAGGACGCCGCCCGCAAGGCGCTCGTCGAGAAGCCCGAGCTGATGAAGAAGATCATCGACGCCATCCTCGCCAAGCGGGCCGGCACGGCCGCAGCGGGTGACAAGCCGGAGAAGGCTGAAAAGGCTGAGAAGTCCAAAGGGTGAGCCCGACGCCGGACGAGTTCTGGAATGCCTGGTTCACGGAGCCGGCGCTGCGCGACTTGGCGGAGCGCTGGCTGACCTCGCCGAACGGGGGATGGACGGAAGATTCGGAGGAACTTTACCGGCTCATTGATTGTGATCCCGACCGGGCCCTGAAGGTCATCCTCGGTGCGGCCCAACTGACAACGGAGCCGCTGATACTCGCAAATCTGGCCGCCGGACCGCTGGAAGATTTCCTCGGCCGGCACGGCGAACGGTATCTGGACGCGTTCCACACCCTGGCCTTGCGGGAACAACGCCTGCGCTAAGTGCTCGACGGCGTGTGGCAGGGTTCGATGCCCAAACGCGTCTGGCACCACATCGAAATCCTGCAGCAGCGGGCCTTCCGCTGAACCGCCGCAGTCTGCCCACTACGCTTCGCCAAGGGGTTCCAGCGGCTTGCGTTTCGCGGTCCGTAGGCGGGCCTGCTCGGTGAGGGCGTCCAGATGTTCCGACTCGGGCAGCGACGGGTCGCTGAGCTTCGCATTCAGCCGGGCCAATGCGGCTTCAAAGGCCGCATTGCGCAGGCGCAAGACCACATCGGCCAACTGCTTTTCCGGCTCCGGAATGGCCCGCTGTTCACTGGCGCTCTCAGTAATCAGCGAGCGAGCGAAGTCGTCCCCCTCGAAGTGGGACAGGAGGCCGGACACATCGGCGCCCAGGGAAAAATGGACCGCGGCGATGCGCTGCACCGTCGGGTGGGTTACCCAATGGGGATCCAGCCGTTCCGCGACGAACTGGGAATGTTCCGGCGCATGCAGGAGAAGCTTGAGTAGCCACAGTTCTGCCACGGGCGGCCGGGGTAGCGGCTCGGCTTCGTCCAGCGATTCCAAGGGCGGCTCATCCGCCGATTCCGGCGGCGGGGCAGCGTTGAGCCGGGCCTTGCGGAACTCGGTGCGGACAGAGTCCACGTTCACGCTCAGGCGCTGGGCGGTCTTCTGCGCGTAGGTGTCGAGCAGGACAGCGTTGCCGGTCTTGTTCACCGCCTCGCCCATCGCCCGCACAATCACCATGCGGCCGCGATCGGTGGCGGTGTCGTTTTCCAGCGAGAGATGCTTCAGCAGGAAGTCGAAATAGCCTTCGGCGCGGTTGAGGATGCCACGGAAGGTTTCCGCGCCGTGGGCCTTGATGTAGCTGTCCGGATCGTCCGGCGCCGGGACACTCGCGACGCGGACCGCGAGGCCGGACCCGAGCAGACCGTCGAACGAACGGATGCTCGCATTCCGGCCAGCCTTGTCGCCGTCGAAGCACAGCACAACCTCGTCCACGTAGCGTTTGATGATCCGGGCGTGATCAGGGGTCAGCGCGGTGCCCTGGGGAGCCACGACATGCTTCAGGCCCGCACTGTGGCAGGCGATGGTGTCGAGCTGGCCTTCGCAAACCACGGCATGGCCGACGTCGAGGATTGCCCGTTTCGCCTTGTCGAGCGCATAGAGCACGCGGCCCTTGGTGAAGATCGGCGTCTCCGGCGAATTGACGTATTTCGCGGTCTTCTCGTCGCCCTGCAGCACGCGGCCGCTGAAGGCGATCACGCGGCCCTGCTCGTCGCAGATGGGAAACATGAGGCGGCCCCGGAAGCGGTCGTATTGGCGGCCGGTGTCCTCCTTCTTCACGACCAAGCCGGCCTGCTCGCAGAGGTCCAGCGGGAAGCCTTTGGACTTGGCCCAGTTGACCGTGTCGTCCCACGCGTCAGGAGCGGCGCCGAGACGAAATTCCTTCACGGCTTCGGGCGACACCCCACGCTTCGCGAGATAGTCCCGCGCCACCTGTCCGGCCGCCTCGGAGGCGAGACAGTTCTGCCAGCGAAGACAGATCGCCTCGTGAAGCTTCAGGAGCGAATCCTTGAGTCCGCGGACTTGCTGGGCAGCCGGATTGTCCTCGAACTCCAGCGGAATATGGGCGCGCTCCGCAAGGCGCTGCACCGCTTCCGGAAAGGTGATGTTCTCATAGTCCATCACGAACCGGAACACGTTGCCGCCCTTGTGACAGCCGAAGCAGTGGAAGATCTGCTTCCCCGGGTTCACGTTAAAACTGGGCGACTTCTCCTTATGGAACGGGCAGAGGGTGACAAAATTCGCACCGGCCCGCTTCAGCGGCAGGCTCGCGCCGATCACGTCCACGACGTCACTCGCGGCGCGAACCCGTTCGATGAAGGAATCGGAGAAGAGCGGCATGGCGCGGGCGACAAGATTGCGGAAATCGCCGTCCCGGAAAGCACGAAGCGCGGGCAATTTGCCCGCGCTTGCGCATCGCCAAGGGTCTTCCAAATCAGTTGGGTTTTACCCCGTCCAAAACGGCCTTTAGCTCGTCGGCCGTAAGCTTCTTGAGCGCTTCCTTGAGTTGGTCGGGAGTCAGCGCCGTGGGTGCGGGAGCCGCCCCGCCGCCGGATGCGGGAACCTTCTCCAATTCCTCGGCTGTCCAGGCATCAGCGCGCCCCGCGGTCGCCCCGAGCACGGCCTTGACCTGATCAACCGTCACTCCACCGGCCTTGTTGCCCCAGGAGTTCCGGACATAGGTCAGGACGTCGGCGATTTCCTGCTCCGTGAGACCGGCGGGATTGTCCGCGGTTTTCAGCCACGGATTCATCGCGTTGCCCTGATATACTTGGCCGGAGACCTTGACCGGTCCCTGCATGCCGTGGAGCACAATCCGAATGATCCGGTTCGGACCGTCCGCCTGAACCCACTCCGATCCGGCCAGCGGCGGAATATTGAGCGAAGGATTGCCGTTACCGTCGGCCTGATGGCACGCCACGCAGCTCTTGCCATAGGCGATCAGACCCGCCTTCTTCTGTGCGTCGAGCGGGTCGGCCGAGGCACCGCCGCCAACAATCTTGGCCGGGCGACCATAGGGCAGCTCACTGAATTCGTTGCCGTCGAAACGTCCGCTGTATTTGCCGACATAGACGCCACCCCACAGCAGCAGACCAACACTGCCGGTCAGCAACAGGGAATTGAGCAAGCCGAAGCCGGCGCGGGAATGCGGGTTCATCACTTGGCCTCCTCCTTCACCGGCAGCGGAGCCTCGGGCAGCTCGGCACCGGAACTCAGACTCGCCAGATAGGCGGCCAGCTGCCGTGCAGCCGGTTTGGGCACCACTTCACGCCCCGGCTCTCCCAAGGCCAGAGCCGCGGCGGAGGGTTCTCCGGTCAGGGTTCGGACCTCAAAGAGGTAGGGTGCGCCCTCGCAGGTTGATTTGGTCACAACCAGTCGCGGATTGAACAGGCGAACCAGGTTGAAGGCGTTCGTGCCCAGCCGGTCGCCGAAATTGGCGAGGTCCGGTCCGAGCCGGCTCGCTCCCAACTGCACCGGCTCATCACGGAGGTAGTCCCGGGCCACCGACCGGCGCACTCCCCAGCCGCGGGCGACATCGCTGCCGCCATTCTCGGGCCGGACCTGCTGCGTGTGACAGGCGGCACAGCCGAGCGACACATAAACGGCATGGCCTTGGGCGGCTTCTCCGCTGCGGGCCGGCGGATGCGTCACCACCACGTTGGCGGCATTGGTGCTGAGGTCCGCATCCAAGGTCCCCAGCTGCTGCCGGGGCACCGCGACCAAGCCGAGCCACGACGCAGCCAGCGTCGCCAACACTCCGAAAAATAGCAGGGGGCCGTGATTCATGGCGTCATTTGGCGGGAGCAGGCGCGGAACCGGTGATGACTTCCGTCACCAGCGTGCGGCCTGCCGGCAGGACGAAACCGGCCACCAGCAGGAGAACGTTGGCGGCAAACGCAACCTGCCCCAGCAGGAACACCGCAAGACCGGCCGTGTGCAGGCGGAGGAACGGCTTGAGTTCCGCGTTGATCGAGAGCAGGTCCGCGGACGTGTAGTTCAGGGCCCAGCCCTGCTTCCATCCGCCAATGGCATACGCAGCCACCGCCATCGCCAATCCCAGCGCCGAGAGGGCCACGTGCGCGTTGGCCAATCCGCAATTCGGCAGCCGGCGCCCGACCAATTTGGGAATCAGGACGTAGGCCCCGGCGAACACGGCCCCCAGCACGAACCCGAACAGCAGCAGTTCATTGAGTGCGACCTCAAACCGGGTGAAGTGCAGCAGTTCATTCGCGCAGCGCAGGGACGTCACCGCCTTGCCCACTCCTCCGAAAAGGAACGCGAACAGGGACAGTTGCCCGAACTTGCCCGCGGTCGAACCCAGTCCGAACGCGCTGAGCAGATTGACCGTCACGAGCACCACCGGGATGACCAGGAGAACGCTCGCAGCAACCGAAATGGTGATCAGCCAAGCGGGCACCGGGCCGCCGACCAATCCCGCTGCCGCGGTCCAGCCTCCGAACAGCGCCAACGACCAAAAGGCGAGCGGGGACAGCTCCGGGGAACGGACGGGACTGCAGGTGACTTCCGGCAGGAAGTGATACAGGGCTGCCAACGCGAGCGGAGCCAGGAACAGCCAGAAGGTTCCCTGTGTGAACCATCCAGCGGAAAGCGCGGTAAGAATTCCGCGGCCCGGGAAGATCACCGTGGTGACCAGCGAAGTGGCATAAATCCAGGCGAACCAGAGCACCCCGCCGAGGATGAACCATTGGGCCGGCACGTAGCCGCCGCGCTGGCAGTTGGCGATCGCGGCAACGCCATTCGCGGCCACCAACAGGTAGCCCACAAAGATGATCACGCCCAAACTCGCCGGCAGTTCCATCCCGGGAATGCCCGTGGAACCTCCGAGCAGCAAAGCGGGCACGCCAGCGGTCAGCGCGAGATTCCAGACGGCCGTTCCCAAGACAGCCGAACCCCAGCAAGCCAGCGGGGTTTTTCCCAAATGCGCGACCAGCCAAAGGGCAATTCCCAACCCGCCCTGAGCGGCGGCGCCCAGCAGGAGAACGTTGCTGGCCGCCGCCTGAAGGCGGCCGGTGGTCGCCCAAGCAAAGGGCAGGCATCCGGGCGCATGCAACTTGAGCGAGGCCAGACAGGTCAGGACCAAGCCTATCAGAAGCCACGCCAAACCACCGGCAAGGAGATAGAGCACCGGACCGCGCGCGGTCTGCTCATGCGGTTCCAAGGTGGTCGCGGTTTTCGCGGAATCGCTCATCGCGGAATCACTCGTAGGAAGGGGCCTTGGTCGAGGTCTCCAGGCGCTGGAGCAGCTTGGCGCGGCCGGCGGCGTTGCCCTCTTTCCACTCCGTCGCCATTACTTCCAGGGCCTTGGCAATGGGCAGCCGGTAAACGCCGTTTTCAGCCTTCACAACTCCATAGGCCTCGAGGCCCTGGGAGTTGGCCTGCTTGAGCTCCGTCCACTGCTGCAGCCGGAACGCACCGCGCTGCGCGGCAATCGGATCGGTCTTCTCCGTGCGGACCAAGTAGAGCGCCAAGACGCCGAACACGGCCAGGGTGCCCAGTCCGGCGGCAAACCATGCCGCGGATTTCGTGCATTTGTCAGAACAGCAATTGCTCATGGCCAGAGTCCTCAATGGTGCGCCGCAGCCTGACCGGCCTTGGGAATTTCATGGTGAACCAACGCTTCCTTGAGGCGCGGGTGTTTCTGCGGCCAAGCAGGGAAGGCGCGGAAGTCCTTCAGCCATGCCCAGCCAAACACCGCCACCAAGGCACCGAAGCAAAGCGGGTCCCACAACGTGATGTTCAGACCTTTGGGATAAAGGACCGGCATGACGTTGTAGGTCATGTCCACGTAGTGCATCAGCCAGGCCCAGAAAATCATCGGCCCCATGACGTTGAGGCTCATCTTGGTATCGATGCGCAGGAGCAGCAGGAACGGCAGGAAGAAGTGCCCGAACAGGATCAGGAAGCCCATATGTTCCCACGTGCCCTTCTCACGCAGCACATACCAGAACGTCTCTTCCGGCACGGCGGCGTTCCAGATGAGGAAATACTGCGAAAAATGGATGTAGGCGTAGAAGACGGTGAAGGCGAAGAACCACTTGCCGAGATCGTGGATGTGGTTCGGCAGGATGACGGGCCTGAGTTCCTTGCGTTGAAGCCAGCGGGTGATGCCGTAATACGTCGCCAGCGTCGTCCACATGCTGCCGGCGAAGTAGTAAACGCCATACATCGTGCTGAAAAACTGGTGCTGCAGCGACTTCATCAGCAGGAACACCGCCACGGTCACGGTGACCGAAAAGGCGAAGATGCCCCAGCCCGCCAGGAAACGGGCCTTGCGCGTCCAGATCGCGGCGCCGTCCTTGTCCTGCGCCAAGGAATAGCCTCGGAAACTGCGCGCCATCCAGGCCCAAAAACCGAAGATGCCAAGCAAGAGCACGGTGAAGCTGAGCTTGTTGAACATCACCGACTTCACGGCCAGCGACGGATCGGCGGCGGCGGTGGGAGTCAGGCTCCAGTCGGTCAGCGGCATCCAAGGGTGCAGCTTGCCGGCCAAGGCGAGGCCGATGATCGGCAGGAGGGCCGCGAAGCCCCATGGGAAGATCAGGTTCGCCATGTGTTCCGCGATGCGCATCACGGGCACGCTCCACGCGGCGTCAAACAGATGGTGGATCAGGATGAAGAACATCGAGGCCACGATCAGGCTCAGCACGAACATGAACGCGGTGAGGTAGCTGTATCCGAACTGCTGGACGATGTCGGAGGAATCGGGACCGCCATGGCCATGCGCATCGTGCCCATGGGCATCCGGAGTTTCCGCATGGGCTGCCTGTCCGGCGACGGCCTTCGGTGCTTCAGCATGTTCGGCAGCGAGGACCCGGGCGGTGGCGAACGTCAGAATTCCGACGCACGCCAACGCGGCGAGGATACGCTTGAAGAAGAGGGGAAAGTTCATGGGGTTACTTCTTCAGTTTGGCCAGTTCAGGAGCGGGCACATCGGCTTCAAATCCAAGCCGGCTGAGCTGCAGCGCCCGGACGTAGGCGATGATGGCCCAACGGTCCTCAGGCGGAACCTGGGTCGCGTAGCCCATCATGGTGGCCTTGCCGTGGGTGATGGTGTTGAAGATCTCGCCGTCGTTCATCTTGATGATGCGCGGGTCCATCAGGTTGGCGACGGTGCTCATGCCGAGCTTCTTGGTGATGCCGCCATTGCCGTCGGCCTGCGCGCCATGGCAGGGCTGGCAGTAGATGTTGAACCGCTGCTGACCACGCGCGAGGAATTCGGCGGTGACCGGCAGGGGGCCGACCTCAACGAAGGCGCCGTTGTCCTTGCCGGTGTTGAAGGCGTTGTCCTCCCAGTAGGCGTTTTCGGAGAAGCCACGGCGCTGGGCCACCGTCCCGACCGGAACGGTGCGGGAACTGCGGCCGTCGGCGAAGGCGGCGAAGGCGCTGGCAGTCTGGGGCCGCAGCTTGGGCTGCCGGTCCATGTCCGGGAAGAGTTCGATCGGGGTCCGGCGGGTGGCGGAGCCACGGAAACCGGCGACGGAAACCACCGCAACCACGGTGAGGGCGAAGAGACCCACGGTCACCTTGAAGCGGCTGCCGAGCAGTGACAGAAAGAAGAGGGCGATTTTCTCAAACATGGCTCAGTCCTTCGTGTCCTGGATTTCCTCGATGGCCGAGGCGCCCAGCTTTTCCAGCAGGGCGCGGGTCTCAGTTTCCGAGAATTTCGGGTCGGCGGTTTCCACAAAGACGAAGAACTTGTCGTTCGTCGCCCGCTTGAACCGTTCGGAGGCGAACAGCGGATTGTGCAGCTTCGGCAGACGGTTGAGCAGCGCGAGGCCGAAGAGCGTGCCGAAGGCGCTCAGCAGGATGGTCAGTTCGTAGCTCACCGGGAAAGCGAACAGCGGGGTGAACAGCGGTTTGCCGCCGACCACCAGCGGGTAGTCGAACTTGTTCATGAACCAGATCATGCTCATGCCGGTGAAGAAGCCGGTGAGGCCGCCCGCGAAGGTGAAGTAACCCACCTTCGAGTTGGGCAGGGCCATGGCGTCGTCCATCCCGTGGATCGGGAACGGCGTGAACACGTCCCACTTTTTGAAGCCGGCATCCCGCACGGCGAGCGCGGCATTCATGATGTCCGCCGCGGTCTCAAACTGGGCCAGGAGGCCAAGAGGTTTAGCGCTCATTCGTTTCCTTGCTCAGTGATGGTGCCCCTTCGCGCCGCCGAGCGGATGATGCGGATCGGCCTGCGGTGTCACCGCCTTCACCTCGGTGATCGAGATCGCCGGGAGGAAGCGGATGAACAGCAGGAACAGCGTCATGAAGAGGCCGAAGCTGCCGACGAAGGTGAACACGTCCACCCAAGTCGGAGTGAAATAACCCCAGCTCGACGGCAGGTAGTCGCGATGCAGCGAGGTGACGATGATCACGAAGCGCTCGAACCACATGCCCACATTGACGAAGCACGACACGATCCAGACGAACACCACGTTGGTGCGGAGTTTCTTGAACCAGAAGAAGTGCGGGCTGATCACGTTGCAGGTGATCATGCTCCAGTAGCTCCACCAGTAGGGGCCGAACGCGCGGTTCTTGAAGGCATAGAGCTCGTAGGGGCTGCCGCCATACCACGCGATGAAGAACTCCATCCCGTAGGCGTAACCCACGATGGAACCGGTCGCGAGCAGCACCTTGCACATCAGCTCGATGTGCCGGGTGGTGATGATGTCGTGCAGGTTGAACAGCGCCCGCATTGGGATCATCAGCGTCAGCACCATGCCGAAGCCGGAAAAGATCGCGCCGGCGACGAAGTAGGGCGGGAAGATGGTCGTGTGCCAGCCGGGAACCTGCGACACCGCGAAGTCGAACGACACGATCGAGTGCACGGAGAGCACCAGGGGCGTGCTCAGGCCGGCGAGGATGAGGTAAGCCTTCTCGTAGTTGCTCCAGTGGCGGTTCGAGCCGGTCCAACCCAGCGAGAACAGCCCGTAGAAGAACCGGCGAACCTTGTGTGTCGCCCGGTCACGGAGCGTGGCGAGGTCGGGTATCAGACCCGTATACCAGAACAGCAACGAGACCGTGCCGTAGGTGGAGACGGCGAACACGTCCCACAGCAGCGGCGAGCGGAACTGCGGCCAAATGCCATTCGAATTCGGGAACGGAATCAGGTAGCCCGGGAACAGCGCAAACCAGACACGGCCCGTATGCACCACCGGGAAGATACCGGCGCACGCCACGGCAAAGATGGTCATTGCTTCGGCGGCGCGGTTGATCGAGGTCCGCCACTTCTGCCGCAGCAGGCAGAGCACCGCGGAGATCAGCGTGCCCGCGTGGCCGATGCCGATCCAGAAGACGAAGTTCGTGATGTCCCACGCCCAATCGGCGGGCTGGTTCAGACCCCAGACACCGACGCCGGTCGAGATCAGGTAGGCGATGAGCGAGAACATCATGCCCATCGTGCCCGCGCTGAGGATGAAGGCCGGCCACCACCACTTCGGCATCGGCTTCTCGCAGACGCCGGCGATGGCGTCCGTGATCCACGTCAGCGAACGGTTGTTGAGCACCAGTGGCTCGCGCTCCAGTTCCTTGGGCGGCTCGGCGACCTTCAGCTGCGGCGGCGCGTGATGGTCGTGTGAATCCGCCTTGGCGGCGACCCCGGCGGGGATGGCGGCGGCTTTAGCCATTACGCGGCTCCTTTCTGGCTGGCCGGCAAGGCGGCGTGTTTCTCGTCTTGGCCATGTCCGGCACCATGTTCTTCAAACGGGTTCTCGTGGCGGAATCGTTCGTAGTCGCGCTGTGAATCCGGGGTCTTGGGCGATTCCGGCATCTTCGGATTCGGGTTGCGCACACGCGCCAGATAGGTGACGCGGGGCTTGTTATCGAGGAAGCCGAGCACGGTGTAATCCCGCACGTCCTGCTTCAGCTTGCTGACCGCGCTCTCCGGGTCGAGCATGTTACCGAATGTGATGGCCTCGGCAGGACAGGCCTGCTGACACGCCGTCTTGACGGTTCCATCCGGCACGCGCACGTCGCCGCTGCCCTTCGCCTTGTTCTTCTGCGCGATCTTGGCCTGCTCGATCCGCTGCACGCAGAAGGTGCATTTCTCCATCACACCGCGCATGCGGACCGTGACGTCGGGGTTTTTCACCAGCTTGATGATCTCCCACTCCGGATCGGCATTGCGGTTCTTGCCGAGCGGACCGTGATACAGGGGATCCTCGACGTTGAAGAAGAAGTTCCCCTTGCCGCTGCCGTAGGCAGTTTCCCGCTTGTTGTAGTCGAAGAAGTTGAAGCGCCGGACCTTATACGGGCAGTTGTTGGCGCAATACCGCGTGCCGATGCAGCGGTTGTAGGCCATTACGTTGAGACCTTCCTCGTCGTGAACCGTCGCGTTCGCCGGGCAGACGCTTTCGCACGGCGCGCTTTCGCAGTGCTGGCAGAACATCGGCTGGACCGCCATCTGGGGGTCGGCCGCGGCGGTCTCCGCGGTCACATCCGACGCCGGATCGTGGCTGTAGTAGCGGTCGATGCGCATCCAGTGCATCTCGCGGCCGCGCATGACCTGCGCCTTGCCGACGATGGGGATGTTGTTCTCGGCCTGGCAGGCGATCACACAGGCCGAGCAGCCGGTGCAGCTCGCCAAATCCAGCACCATGCCCCACTGGTGAATCTCCGACTTGGTGAAGGGATTCTGCTTGTAGGGATGCTTGTAGATGTTCTTGAGCGGACTCTTCGGATCGTTGTCGTCCTCCCGGGGGACGAAGTGCGGCAAGTGCGCGTCCAAGTCCATGTTCTTGGCGAACTCCGGCTTCGCCTTGAACTGGTCCAGATTGGCTTCGCGGATCACCGGGCGGCCTTCCATCAGGCCGTGCTCCTGGGTGACGCCGAGGTATTGCTTGCGGAAGACCTTTTCGACCTTGGCCCCGGCGACCAAGTGCCGGCTGGCACTCTGGAAAAGCGCGTAGGCGTCATACCCGCAGTTCCGGCCAACCCGGCCGACCACTTTCCGACCGTAGCCCAAGGCCAGGCCGACAACCCCATCGGCCAAGCCCGGCTGAATCCAAACCGGACCTTCGACGGCCACACCGTTCACGGAAACCTTCAGGAAGGCCTGATTGTATTGCCCGTCGTGAGCCTGGGAATTGTCAGCCTTGTCACCCTTGCCCTGGCCGCTTACGCCCAGCTCCTTTCCGGTCTTGGGCGAAACGACAATCACGTTCTCCCACGTCACCTTCGTGACCGGATCGGGCAGTTCCTGCAACCAGCCGTTGTTGCTGTAACGGCCATCGTCCACCTTGGCATCCCGCGCCAGGACGACTTCAAATCCCTCGGACTTGGCCGGCTTGTAGGCCGCCAGCACTCCGGCGACTTTGCCGGCGTCCAAACTGGCTGACACGGGCTTCGCGGCGGAGTCGTCCAAAAAGCCCTGGAACAGGAACTTCTTCCACGCGTTTTCGTCCGCGCTGGCCAGTCCCTTGAACGTTTCCCGCACCTGCTCGTAAGCCGACGGCTTCTCCGCACCCAGCAGGCGGCTGAGCACCTCTATTTCCGTGAGACCACCGAACAGCGGCTCAATCAGCGGCTGGATCGGCACCACCGAACCGTCACTGGTCCGGGCGTCGCCCCACGACTCGAGGTAGTGGGCGGCCGCGAGATGCCAGGTAGCTTCCTTGCCCCGCAACGCCGCGGTCTCGTCCTCGTAGGCCCCCAGCCGGACAATTGTCTTCGCCAGCTTGGTCACGTTGGCGAAGTCGGCATCGGCCGGAGCATTGTAGGCCGGATTGCCACCGAGAATGACCAAGGTGTCCACGCCGCCGGACTTCAGGGCCGCCGCCAGTTCCAAAATGCTGCCGGTGTCGGCCGGCTGCTCCGCCTTGTGCAGTTCGACGGTCTTGCCGACCGCACCCAGGACTTCGTTCAGCGCCAAGGCAATCAGCTGCACCGCGAGCGGCTGGGCATAACCTGCCAGCACCACGGCTTCACCCTTCTTCGAAGCCAGATCGCTCGCGCACTCCTCGGCCCATTTGGCAGGGGCCGGCGAACCCTGCGCCAACGTCCTGAGCGCATTGCCGAGTTCGCCGCCGGTGATGATGAAGCTCGCGACTTGCGCAGCCACCTTGACGACATCGCTGGGCTTGACCCGCAGCCGGTGATCGGCCTGACCGCCGGTCAGAGTCATCAGCGACTCGACCGCATACAGGCGGTTCATGTCGTCGCCGGGCTTGCGGCCACGGGCAAAGCCGCGGCCGTAGCGCGCCGATTCCAGCTCGGTGCCGAGGAAATCCGCATCCAGCGACAGGATCCGTTTGGCTGAACCCAGCTTGTAGAACGGCTGGACATCGGCCGCAAAGGCGGTCGAGGCGGCCACCCGGGCGACCGCGAAGTCCACGGCCTCGTAGTTGACCCAGCGGGCCTTGGACAGCTTGTCGGCGAGCTGGACCTGAAGGCGGGCCCGAGTCGGCGAGCTGCTGCGTTCGGCAAGGATGTAGAGCCCTTCGCCGGCGTTTCCGGCAAACTTCTTCGCCAAGGCCGCCAACCCGTCCTGCACGGCCGTCAGCTTGGCATCGCTGCCGTTCAGGGTGTGGCGATGCGCCCGGTCGGGATCGTAAAGCCCGAGCACGGAAGCCTGCACGAGCGAGTCGGTGCCCGAAGCATCCGGATGCTTGTCATTCGGCTCGATCTTCACCGGCCGGCCGTCGGTGGACTTGACCAGCACCGGCACCGCGGTGCCGCGGATGGGAAACGCGGTCGCGAAATGCTGCCAGCCGCCGTGCACGTAGTTTTCCGGCTGTTTGCCGAAGGGCAGGAACTGCTCCTCGGGGCGCCGGCATCCGGCTCCCACTCCACCAAGGCCCGCCAGCATGAAACTGGCGGACATGAGCTTCATCCAGTCGCGGCGGCTTTCACCTTCCGGCGCCAGGCTGGCACCGGCGGGAAACTCCTGCTCAATCCACTGCCGGACTTCCGGCTGTTCGTTGAGCTGGGCGAGCGAACGCCAGTATTTCGGGCCGGATTCCGGCTCGGGGCAAGGCGGTGGGATCGTCTTCATCAGCGTAGCAGGCCGGTAAAATCAGCGGTGGCAGGTGGAGCAGCTCTGGCCGGGCTGGACCTTCCAGTCATGGACCAATTGTTTGCCGTCAACCTGGCCTTTCCAGTCGAGCTGGGTCACCAGATCCACGGGGCGGATCTTCTGATCGGGAGCACGATGGCAATCGAGGCAGAAGGACATCGAAAGCGGTTTCGCGTGCTGCACTTCGTCCATCTGGTTGATCTCGCCGTGGCAATGCACACACGAGATGCCCCGGTTCACGTGGACGGAGTGGTTGAAATAGACGTAATCCGGAACCTTGTGGATCTGCACCCACGGGATCGGCTTGCCGGTCGCAAACGACTCCCGCACGAGCGCCAGCTTCGGGTCATCCTTCAGGATGAGGCTGTGGCAGTTCATGCAGGTGGAGGCCGCCGGAATGTTGGAGAACCAGGAGCCGTCCACGTTGTTGTGGCAGTAGCGGCAATCGATCCCGAGCTGCTCGTTGTGGATCTTGTGGGAAAACGCCACCGGCTGCTTCGGCTGATAACCGACCCGCGTGTATTTCGGGGTCAGGTAATAGGTCACACCCGCCATCGCCACCGTGCCGACCAACACGGCAAGGAGACCGAGTTTCGGGGCCAACTGGTTGGCCCATTTGGGGAAAATTTGTGGCATCGGTCAGCAATGTGGCGGCGATACCGGCCCGTTTCCCGGGACCAGCCGCCGCATTTGGTTCGATTTCGTGCTCAATCCGGAAAGGACTCCTGACTGTCGGCAGGAAGCCTATGTCGCCTTAGCAGGACGCGCTCAAACGCAAACTCACCCCAAATCCACGGTTTTCGGCCCCTTAATCCGGCCAATTAGCCGCCAAAAAACCCGGGTTCGGCGTGGTTGACCTGTTCGCGCGAACAGTTCGTGAAAAAAATCACAAGCTCGGCTTACGGTGCAAGCCTTCGTTTTGGGCACACTGGGAGACTCCGCAGTTTCCAGTTGATTTCCAACTGGTTGCAAATCGCCACACCGCCGTTGAACCGCGATTTTACAACCGACGGGCCCGCCGGCGAAATCAGAACTCCAAGGCGGCGCCGGCGTAGAAGTTCCGGCCATAGGCGGGGTCAATGCCATCGCTCCGGATTCGGGCGAAGTAGTCCTCGTCGAAGACGTTGTTCAGCCCGGCCATCAGCCGAAAGCGCTGGGGCACGACCTGCCATTCCAGCGTCAGGTCCCACGTCATGTAGGCGGGTATCAGCCGGGTCGGATTTTCGTCATCGGTCGCGAAATGTTCCGCCACAAAGGTGCCCAGAAACGCCAGTTTCACCCGGCTGTGCCATTGGTAGATCACGCCGGCCCGGACGAGATAATCCGGCGCATATTGGGGACTGAGGCCGTCCGAAGCACCGCCACGGATTTCCGCATCCAGCAGAGTCGCATTGGCATAAAGGTGGAATGCGCCAAGCGTCTCGGCATGGTCGGTTTCCCGCCATTCGTCCAATGCGCCGATCACATCGAACTGGACCGCTGCGTCCCAGCCCTGGTTGACGGTCCGCCCCACCGATCGCAGCGAAGTGAGGCCGCCCGCGGTCACGGTGCCGCCGAATTTGTTGTCGAGGTCCACCAGGAACAGACTGGTGTCCCACGCCAGCCACGGCCGCGGGTTACCGCGGAACCCGATCTCATACGTCCAGCTCGTCATCGGATCGAGATCCTGGTCGAGCACCGCCCCGGGAGTCGGTATCAGGCTTTCGGTAAAGACCGTGGTCCGATATCCCTGCGACACGTTTCCGTAGGCCTGAATCCGGGGTTGCACATCGAAGGCCAGGCCAATCCCCACCAACGGCTCAGTGTCGAGTTTCGCCTTGGAACGTGAACCCGTGGAAGCACCGGTGACCGGATCGAAGTTATCCAACGCCAGATCCTGCGAAACGTTCTCCAACCGGAACCCCGGAGTGATGGCCAATCGGCCAAACGTAAACCGGTTCTCCGCGAACAGGGTCCCATAGTGGACCTCCCGCTGCATGTCGCGGAACAGCACCCCGGTCGTGGCGTCCGCTGTGGCTCCCCGCCGGTCGGTGCGCGGGGAATCCACATGATAATACTGCACTCCGGCGGTCAGCGTGTGCTGCCCGCTCCAGGCCTCCCAGTCATGCCGGACCCGCGGTTCGACTCCTAACGTGAAAAACTCCTGCCGTTCGATGTCGTTGGTCGTGGCCACAGCGCCGTTTGGCCGGACGCCAAAACCGCCCCCGCGCTGGCGCCGGCTGTAGCGGTCATAGTAGCCGCCCCAACTGCGCACGCCCAGCGACGTGTTGTCGTCCGCATTGAGCTGATACTCGACCGACGGCACGTAGCGCCGGAGCGCAAAGCGGTCGTTGTTCCGGGACGCCTGATTGCGATCCGCCAGGTAGTTGACGTCATTGGCGCCGGTGCCGAACGAAAGTCCACCCGGCTCACCATGGTTCTCCTCGTAAGCGTCCAGGCCGAGCATCCAGCGCGAATCCCGGTTCGCATCCAGCACCAGCTTGAAATGTCCGCCATCGAGCCGGTAATCGCTGTTCGCGGTCCGAAATCCGTCGGCTTCGCGGTGGTTGAAATAGGCCAGGTAGCCCAACCGGCCGACGGTTCCGTCCACGGCATTGTAGGTGGAATAGAGCCCGTCGCTGCCGAACACATGCTGAGATCGCCCCGAGAATTCGCGGTCCTGCCTCGGCTGATGCGTGACATAGTTCAGCACCCCGGCCGGCTGCGGGCCATACATCAGCGCGCCGCCACCCCGGACGAACTCGATCCGGTCCACGACGTCCAGCGGCGGGGTGAAATACGCCTCCGGATACCCGAACGGATCCGCATGGATCGGCACGCCGTCCCGCAGCACCTGCAGAAACTGCGAACGGTGCGGCTCACCAATGCCCCGGTAGCCAAGGCTCACCAGCGGCGTGGTTTCCTCGGAGAACAGGAGTCCCGGCGTCAGCGCCAAGGCCTGCCGATAGTTGTTGGCCTGCACCTTGGGAAAGGCGTCGAGATCGATCACGGTGGTGCGTTTCCCCGAGAAGATCCGTTCCCCGGTGACGTCCGGCAGAAACGGTTCCTGGACCAGGGCCTGCGACTCGCTTTCGCCGACAACCTCCATCTTCTCGAGCACCACCACATTGGTGGCCCCATCAGCGCCCCAGGCGGAGGCCAATCCTCCCCCCAGGGCACCCGTCATCGCCACCGCCGCCCGCGCCGCACCACATTTCAGCGTCCTCATTTTCCGACGAAGCTACGGGACCTTCCGCGTCCACGCTGCCGGCGGTTTGCGGATTATTGTCGGTTGGTTGCACTGCCCTTCCGGGGGCCGGGGAACGGGTTGAAGCCCCCCAGAAGCTCGACTTCAGTCCCATGAACGCCGGCAGGCATCCGGAACCACCGTCCCAACGGTCATCGGCGAGGCGGGCACCCGGATCGCTTTTAATACGTTGCACCCTTCCGGCTGCAACATAAGGTGGGGCCCGCAATGAAACGTGATCCGTTAAAGCAATATGTTTCGCTCCGTGAGTCCCTTCTGAAACGGAAGGCCACCCTCGAAGCGGAGCTGGCCAAGATCAATTCCGCCCTCGGCGAAGCCACTCCCGCCAAGGCCTCCGCCGCCAAGGCCGCACCGGTCCGGACCCGCAAACGGGCCCAGAATTCCGTTTCCCTCAAGGCCGCCGTGTCGGATGTGATCAAGTCCAAGCCGCTCACGCGTCCCGAGATTCTCAAGGCCGTGGAGAAGGCCGGCTACACGTTCACGGCCAAGGATCCGCTGAACTCCCTCAACACCCTCCTTTATTCCAATAAGAAGGTGTTCAAGAACTTCGGCGACGGCACCTTTGGTCTCGCCTGATCCGATTCTAAGACTCCGCGAGCCCGCCTCTTTGGCGGGCTTTGCCGTTTATTCCCACCGCATTTTTGGAGACCTCCGCCCATGTTAGCCCGCCGAGTCATTCCCTGTCTTGATGTTCACGACGGCAAGGTTACCCGCGGCGTCCAGTTCGGGCGGGCGGAGACCGGCGGCCTGCGCGAGGTCGGCGATCCCGTCGAACTCGCCATCCGCTACAACGACCAGGGGGCGGACGAAATGGTCTTCTTCGACATCACGGCCAGCGCCCATGGACGCCGCTCCATGATCGACGTGATTGAGCGCGCCGCGGACCGCTGCTTCATGCCGCTGACCGTCGGCGGGGGCATCCGCACGCGCGAGGACATGAGCACCATGCTCCAGGCCGGGGCGGACAAGGTGAGCATCAATTCGAGCGCCCTCGCCAACCCCGGGCTGATCCGGGAAGGCGCGGAGAAGTTCGGTGCCCAGTGCATCGTGGTTTCCATCGATGCCAAAAAGGTCGCTCCCGACCGCTGGGAAGTCTTCGCCAAGGGCGGACGCGAGGCCACCGGACTCGAAGCCGTCGCGTGGGCGCGGCGTGCGGTCGAACTGGGTGCCGGCGAGATTGTGCTCAATTCCATTGATGCGGATGGCACCAAGAAGGGCTTCGATCTCGTCATCACCGCCCGGGTCAGCGAATCCGTGGGCGTGCCGGTGGTGGCAAGTGGCGGCGCGGGTTCGCTGGAGCACATGGCCGAGGTGCTGCTGGCCGGCAAGGCGGACGCGGTGCTGGCCGCGAGCATCTTCCATTTCGGCGAATTCACCGTTGGGCAGGTGAAGGACTACCTGGCCCAACGTGGCATCCCCGTGCGTCGCCTCGTCCGCTGAACCCTCCTGCCCGGCCCACCGTGAACTCCGTGCTACAATCGAAGTGGTTTCCCTTCGCGGCGCTGTTCCTCAGCAACATCTTCATGACGTTCGCCTGGTATCGGCACCTCAAATTCAAGGAACACCAGCCGCTCTGGATCGCCATCCTCGCGAGCTGGGGACTGGCCTTTCTCGAATACTGCATCGCCGTCCCGGCGAACCGCTTTGGCTCGGAGCGGTTCTCGCTCTACCAGCTCAAGATCGCCCAGGAAGTCATCACCCTGGCGGTCTTCATCGGGTTCGCCTTCTTCTATTTCCAGACCAAGCCCCAGTGGAACCACCTCGCGGCCTTCGCCTGCATCCTCGCCGCCGTGCTGTTCACCTTCCTGCCCACCAAGTAACCTCGCCCCGCCTGACATGAAGTTTCTCGACCAGCTCAAGTTCAACGCCGACGGCCTCATCCCGGCGATCATCCAGCAGCAGTCCACCGGCCGCGTGCTCATGATGGCCTGGATGAACCGCGCCTCGCTGGAGAAGACCATCGAGACGCGCAAGACCTGGTTCTGGAGCCGCTCCCGCCAGAAATTCTGGATGAAGGGCGAGTCCAGCGGCCACGTGCAGGTCGTGAAGGACCTGTCGTTCGACTGCGACGGCGACACCGTGCTGATCCAGGTCGAGCAGACCGGCGCCGCCTGCCACGAAGGCTACCAGAGCTGCTTCTTCCGCAGCCTCGACGGCGAGGGCTGGAAAGTGACCGAGGCCCAGTTGGAGACGCCGGAGCAGATCTACGGCAAGAAGGCCTGAGTCCGTCCGGAGCCGTCAGCGGGCCGGCGTTTTCCCGAGCAGCGCCGGGATCACCTCGTTCCGCGCGTATTCCAGATCATGCGGGAAGTCGATTTCGGTCCACGGGAGGCCGGTGATCTCCTCGAAGCCGACCAGGCCGGCCTTGACCACGTCGCGGATCACCTCGTCGATCGAATCGCGCCGGCTCAGGCCGGTCATGCGTTTGCGGGTGCCTTCGAC
Organism: uncultured Verrucomicrobiota bacterium; assembly: GCA_903910585.1. GTDB lineage: Bacteria > Verrucomicrobiota > Verrucomicrobiia > Limisphaerales > UBA9464 > CAIWAH01. The sequence goes on along the minus strand of CAIWAH010000048.1, from coordinate 50,243 downwards.
CAAGGCCGGAATGTGTTCGGCGGCGAACTTGAAGAACCCCACCGATTCGCCGATGCGGTCGGCTTCGCCCCGCCACTGTTTCATGAACTCCACCGGCCACCCGTCCCGGATGGGCACCATCACGGGATCGTCGTCCACGTCGCGGTAGCTGAAATCAATCAGGCCGGCCGACGCGTAGCGGGAACGGACCAGCCGGCGCAGGAGTTCGGAATCATAGATGACGTCGCCGTCCATGATGAGAACCGGCTCCCGGGAAGGCTCGATGACCCCCAGCGAAACCTGCATGGACACCACGCTGCCCTCGGTGAAGTCGGGATTGTGCAGTTCGTAGAGGCGGAGGCCGTGCTTGGCGGAGAGTTCGGGCAGCACTGCGGCGATCTGTTCCCGCCGGTGGCCGGTGACGAGGTAGAGGTTTTCCACCCCGACTTCGGCCAACCGTTCCGCGTGCCAGTCCAGCAACGTGCGCCCGCCGACTTCGAGCAGGATCTTCGGACGTTCGGCAAAGGCCGGCCCCAGGCGCGTCGCGCGGCCGGCGGCGTAGATGATCGCGTTCACGGAGCCGGAGCCTAGCGGGCGAAACCGCGATTGGCTACCGGGTGTCCGCGGGGGACGTCACCCGGCGCAGGTTGACGTGGCCGAGGTAGAGGAACAGCCAGCCGATGCCGACAAACACGGCCTCGCGCGCCCGGCGCAACACCGCGTAGGCGAGACAGAACGGCTCCGGCAACCCGGCCCAGCGTCCGGCCAGCAGCAAGCCGCTTTCCTGCACCCCGAGCGCGCCGGGAATCCACATGCCCATCATCTTGGCCACACCCGTCAGGGCCTCGACGGAAATGGCCTGAAACCAGTTGATCGGCTGGCCCAGCAGGTGCGCGACCAAGTAGATCTCGACCGAATCAAGCAGCCAGCCGCCGAAATACGAGGCGACGCTGGCCAGCATCCGGCCCCGATGTTCGCGGTAATAGCTGCCGATGATGCGATCGGTCTCCAGCCAGCCCGCGCGCCGGTCGCAGAGCCACGTCTGGGCGAGTTGAAACCGGTCCGCGACGCCCAGAACGCTGCGGAAAATCCCACGCCGCTGCAGCCAGAAGAGCAGCGCCACGGTCGCCGTCCCGCCCACCAGCACCACCGCCAAAGCCGGCTTCAGCCCCGGCTGATCCGGCGCGATCAGCAGCAGCGCCAGCGCCGCCAGCGCGATGAACCCGATCTGGCCCACGGTCTGGGCGGACTTGGAGACGATGGCCGCGGACGTTGCGACCGCCGTGGGAACGCCGCGTTGGCCGAGCAGAAACACCTTCACCGCCTCACCGCCGACGTAGGCGGACGGCACCACGTTGTTGACCGCCTCACCGGCCCACCGGATGCGCAGCAGGGACCAGAAGCCGAGCGGCAGCCGGGCCGGCAGCGTCCAACGCCAGCCGAGGCAGTCCACGACATAGACCATGCCGTAGGGCAGCAGCACCAGCGGCGCGGCCCAGCCCAGTTGCCGCAGGGCCGACACGATCTCCGCGAGGCCGACCCGTTGCACATACCAGCCGAACAGGGCCAGCCCGACACCGAAGAGGAGGAGCTTGAAGGCGACCTTCATCGCGCGGATTCCGCCGCCTTCCCCGGGAACAACTGGAGTGCCAGCGCCAGCACCCAGAACACATGGCTGCCAATCGCCGCCAGCCAGAGGAACCATTCCAGGTGGTTCAGGCAGGCCAAGGCCAGCACTAGCACCGAAAAGTCGCGGCTGGTGGCGCCGTCAATGAGCTTTTGAAGCCGGCGGTTGGGCTCGCCCTTGTTGGTCATGCCCCGGACGACCACCGCGAAGGCGATCAGGCCGCCCAACACCGCGGAGCCGCCCAGCCAGAGAAACGGCCCGTTCAGACCGCTGCGCCACAGGCCGACCGCGATGCCGGCAAAGACCGCAGCGTGCACCACCTGGTCGCCGATGAGGTCCAGCCATTTGCCCAGCGGGGATTCCTTGAACACCGACCGCGCCACGTCGCCATCCACGCAGTCCACGATCGCGGAAATCTGGAACAGCACGCCCGCCACGACCGACCAGATATGCTGACCCAGCCCGAACAGCACCCCGCCAACCACCCCGATGAGGATGGAAGCCAGCGAAACCTGGTTGGGCGTGATCGGCGTGTGGATGAGAAGCCTCGACAACGGGCGTCCCACCGGCCGGTTGAACCACTTGTCCACCAGTCCGTCGGACGAACTGGTCAACGACGCCCACAGCGCCCGTTCCGCCGTTTGGGCGTCCGCAGCCGACCGGATGGGCTGCGCCACGCCCGTGGCCGTGATCGCCGGAGCGTCGGCCACGCTCGCGGTCACCGAACCCAGCCAACTGTCCGCCACTCCCACGGGCAATTGGCCACCCGACGACATTTGCAGCCGGCCGCGACCGGCCAGAACGGCCTTCACCTCGCCGGTTTGCACCAGTTGATCGGTGCTGGCCAACAGCATGGGCTCCGCGATGGGGGGCATTTCCCGGATGACTTCAAAGGCCACCCCAAGGGCGCGCGCCCGTTTCACGATGGGCAGTTCGCCGGCACAGACCACGCGGATGGGTCCGGCACCGGCGCGATGGACGGCGACCAGCAGCCGGTCCAGCAACGTCAAGGCGGCCACCCGCAGGCCGCCGGTGGCCGGTTCACAGAGCAGCAACGCCGGCAACGGGCCGGAAGAAGGTGGCTTGGCAGACATCACGCGAAAGGCCGGGTCGTGATACGGGCCGCGCTCCCGGCCGGCAAGAGCGGGCCGACCCCAACGTGCTGCCGGCAAGTCAGTCGGGGGAGACCTTTCCGCGCGGAGCGGAGCGGCCGGAAGCGAAACCCGCTTGACGCGATTACCCCCCATGCTGCGGATGATGACAGTTAATCCCAATTCAACCGACTGCGGACTCCGCTGCGGCCCAACCGTCTCCCCTCAACCATCGCTGAATCGCCTTGCCGCCATGCTGCCGCCCAAAAAACTCCTTCTTCGCTTTCCGGCCGGACTCGGGGGCCTGGTCGGTGCTGTCTGTCTGGCGATGGCTGAACCGCCTGGGAAGACGGTCCCCACTGCGGAACCCGATCAGCCTGCGGGCTTGCCGGGCCGGGGTGGACCGGCCGGCGGATTTGCGGCCGAAGCGAAGGTGAGGCCGGATTGACCTTTCTCGCCGTGGACACCGACTCGCCTACGTGGACACCCACCCGCTGGCCGTGGCCGGCAAACCGGAGGCCCGCGAATACCAAACCCGCTACCTCGACGGCGACGAGGAAATCGGCCTGCCCAGCGACATCGTGAAGGCGGTGGCCAGGCCGTGAACTGAACACCCTGAAAACGACACAATCTGCCCCGGGGCCGGCCGGATAAAACGCGATGGACCGAGTGGTCCGCCGCGGCTGTAGGAAGCTCCAACCATGCCCCGGGGCGAAACACAAACATGAGTAGTCACAACTCCAGACCAAGCAACCCGTTTCTCGTGCGGGTGGTGAAGCGGTTGGCGGTGGCCGTAGTTTCGGCAGGGGCAGCCTTGTCCCTGCCGGCGGTTGACCTGACCACCCTGATCAGCGGAATCAACCAGCCTGTGGGCGTAGGTTATCACGACGGCGCCAGCGCGAGCGACCGTTTCCTTGTCGTATCTGCCAACCGCGATACGCCAGACAGCGTGAAGTTCTTCAAGGTCACAGCCGACGGCTACATCAGTAGCTTCGCGTATTACCTGAACACCGTGGACTGGGTGAAGGAACTGCCCGTTGGAGCCGAGTTAAAGCTGGTCACCATTCGCAACCTGCGGAACAACACCGTGACGGCCGGCGGGTTCACCCTGGGTGACACCTTCTGCGGCACTGGCATCGCCGGACAGATCATGCGCATCAACGCCGACGGCTCGGCCAGAAAGACGTGGTCAACAATCGGCCGCTGGCGTTCGCCACTTTGCCGGGAGCCACGGCCGTGGTCCGGGGCATCACGCATGATCGCGATGGCGCGTTGTTGGGCGCCTTGGTGGCGCTGACTGCCGACGGAAAGGTGTGGAAGGTCAATTCGGCCGGCGGGACCATCGGAGCCGGCCCACTGGCCACCATCCCCGGCGGGCAACAGGTGGAAGCTTGCGTGGTGGTGCCCAATGATTCCGCCCGTTACGGAATTCTGGCCGGCATGATCCTTGCCGGCCGTGATAACCTTGACCAGCAGACCCAGTAATACCAGCAGGGCCTCTGGAAAATCAATCCCACCACCGGCGCGGTGCAGCAACTGTTCGACGATGGCAATGGCGGGATTTCGACCGTTGGCGGTTCAACAATCGCAGCAGAAGACCTCGACCTGATCGAGGATGGCGAACGCCTGCACGCAGCCAACTGGAGCAGCAATGGCCTCTTCAGCGATCATGGCGACCCGGCCCAGCTCACTCCGGCCATGGCGGGCGACCTCCTTATCACACAGGAAGGCGAAACCACCTCCGGCACGCCCAACTTCCTGCACCTGCAGGCACTGGGCGGCCAACTGTCGTTGGCCGCGTTGGGGGCGGGCTGCGCCTCGATCCTAGAGCATGTGGCGTTTGCACCGCTGACGGTTGCGCCCAAGCTCACCATCGGAGCGACCGTCGCCAGCACGGCCGAGGGCAGTCCCAATCCGGCCCAGATCACCATCAGCCGCAGCGCCCCAGGGCCGGAACTCACGGTTCCGGTGAAGGTCACCGGCGCCGCCACGTTCGACACCGACTATCTGGCGACGGCGAATGGTTCGCCCTTGGGTGTGGTTTCCGGCAACATCAAGTCCGTGATCATTCCCGAAAACCAAACCTCAGTGGTCGTCAATGTCAGCGCCTACGACGACAGCCGGAAGGAGAGCATCGAGTCGGTGATCCTCACGCTCCAGGCCGACACGCCTCCGACGGGACTGCTACCGCGCTACTCCATTCCGGCGGCTCCGGCGGACAAGGCCACGGTCAACATTGTGGCCAACGATACGGTGACCATGCCCACGGGCTGGAAGCTCTACGACTTGGGGGTGCTGGGCACCGGCATCCAGAGCCGGGCGACCGGCATCGGTCCGGCCGTCAACGGCACCGCCACGATTGTCGGCTGGTCCCGTTATGCCACGGGCGTCACCAACACCAAGGCGGTCACCCTGGTCGCCACGCCCACGGCCACAGCGATTGGGGGCACGATTACGGAACTGACGCCGTTCCCCGTGGGCACCACCTGGAGCGTGGCCAATGCGATTGACGATGCCGGCACCGTGGTGGGGCAGGGCTTCTGGAACAGTTGTCCGCGGGCCTATCGCTTTCCCACAGGCGGACCGGTGGAACAACTGCTGACGCTGGCGGCTGACTCCGGTGCCGCCAGCACGGCCTTGGTGGGTGGCGACCGCTACACGGTGGGCTACTGCAAGGCGTTCACCGACCTGTATGTGAACGGCACCATGCGGGCGACGCTGTGGAAGAACGGGGCGGTCCTAGACTTGGGTTCATTGGATCCAACCCTGAGTTCGGCAAAAGCGAGCTACGCTTTTGGTGTAAACCGGTTAGGGCGAGTAGTTGGCAAAGCACAGGGGACTACCAGCGCGTTTCGGGCATTCCGAACGATTGCTGACCAAGCAATCAACTCAGCAAACGACGACTTGGGCACCCCACTCGGCGCGACCTACAGCGAAGCCAATGCCATCAACGACTTCGACGAAGTCGTGGGAACAACGGGCAACCAAGCCGTGCTCTGGCTGGGCCACGGTGCGCCCAACACGGCCTACGCGCAGTTCTACGCCTACCAGACCTCGACTTCAGGGGCCGTGGGCATCAACAACAGCGGCATCACAGCCGGGTGGCGTTTCAGCAACGCGGTCGCCCGCTACGTGCCGGTCCTGTGGTGGAACGACGGCAGCTACTCGATTGACCTGCAATACGTGGAGAGCGGTGCCCCGACCCTGTCGGGCGTCACCGTGCTCGGTGGCGGTTCGTGGGTGCTGGACCGGCCCACCGGCATCAACGACTCCCACTGGGTGGTGGGCTACGGCTCGCTGACCAAAAACGGCACCACCCAGGTTCACGGCTTCCTGCTGAAGCCCAACTGAGGCATCGCACCTGCTACGGGTGCTGGCAGCCGTGCTGCCAGCACCCTTTCAATCCCGCCATGAATGCCCAGCGCCAAACGAAACATCCTCAGCCGGCCTTCACGCTGATCGAGTTGCTGGTGGTCATTGCCATCATCGCCATCCTGGCGGGGCTGCTGTTGCCCGCCCTGGGCAAAGCCAAAGCGCAGGCCCAGACCACGGCCTGCCTGAACAACCTAAGACAACTTCAGTTTGCCTGGCTGAGCTATGCGCACGACAACAATGACGAGCTGCCACCCAACGCCAACTATCCCAATGCCCTGTCGGAGGTGCTCATGTGGGTCGAGGGCATGATGGCCTACGAGACAACGCCCCCCGCGTTGCTCCATGGGCAGTCCACCAACACGGCCCTCCTTTTGAAGGACGGGCCGGGCCGGCTTGGCCCGTATGTCCGGGCTGCCGGAAGCTATAAATGCCCCAGCGACCGCAGCTACATCGTTCTGGACGGCAAACGGCAGGGCCGGGTCCGTTCCTATTCCATCAATGAATACATGAATTCGGTGGACGGGATTTCAGCCATGCCAAACGGAATTCCGCAAGAAGTGCAAAAGCGGTTATCAGACTTCAGAAGTTTACCACAAAGCTCGGCGTTCGTTTTCACGGACGAACATGAGGATAGTATTAACGACGGAAAATTCGCAGTGAACCCGCAACCAGTAGCATGGGATCAATGGCCGGCGACCCGCCATCGTGGCCTGGGAGCTTTCTCCTTCGCGGATGGTCATGTGGAGTCCCACAAGTGGGTGGATCCGCGCACCCGGTTCCCGGTCGAGCGAAAATCCCAAGCCGGCGGCGGCAGCGCCGACAACCGCGACATTCGCTGGGTCTTCGAGCACGCGACTGCCTACCTGAAATGAAATGCACGGCTTCCGGCTGAAGCCAACTGAGGCATTGCACCTGCTATGGGTGCTGGCGGCACACCCGCCAGCACCCCTTTTTCGAAACATGAGCCCCTTGCGCCCAACAAGTAAGCCGCATCACGCCTTCACTTTGATCGAGCTCCTCGTGGTGATCGCGATCATCGCGATCCTAGCGGGGCTGCTGCTGCCCGCCCTGGGCAAAGCCAAAGCCCAGGCGCTGACCGCCGGTTGCTTGAACAACCTGCGGCAACTTCAGTTCGCGTGGCTGAGCTATGCCCACGACAACAGGGACGAACTGCCACCGAACGCCAACTACCCCAATGCCCTGTCGGAAGTCCCCATGTGGGTTGAGGGGATGATGGCCTACGAGACGACGCCTGCCCAAGTGTTACGGTGGCAGTCCACGAACACCGCGCTGCTGCTCAAGGATGGGCCAGGCAGGCTGGGTCCGTATGTCCGGGCTGTAGGCAGCTACAAATGTCCAGCCGATCAGAGCTACATCTTGCTGGACGGCAAGCGGCGTTCAAGGGTCAGGTCCTATTCCATTAACGAATACATGAACCCTGTGGATGGCATTTCGGCCGACTCTCAGGAGGTGCAGCAGAAACTGTCAGATTTCCGACGAATAGCTACGGCCAACGCATTCGTTTTCACGGATGAACACGATGACGCAATCGGGGATGGAAAGTTCAATGTGATTCCAAAACCCATCGCGTGGGATGAGCTTCCCACCTCTCGTCATAGCAAGGGCGGAACTTTCTCATTCGCTGACGGTCACGTCGAACGCCATAAATGGATCAACGAAAGCACTCGCTTGCCAGTCACGCGCACCACCTACGTAGGTATAATGCCTGGCAGCCAAAAGCAGGATCTGCTCTGGGTCTGGGAACACGCCACTGCCTACCTGAAATGAACGGCCAGGCCGTGCTCTGGTTGGGCCACGGCGCGCCCAACACCGCCTACGCGCAGTTCTACGCCTACCAGACCTCGACCTCTGGGGCCGTGGGCATCAGCAACAGCGGCATTGTGGCCGGGTGGCGTTTCAGCAACGCGGTCGCCCGCTACGTGCCGGTCCTCTGGTGGAACGACGGCCGCTATTCGATTGATCTGCAATACGTCGAAACCGGGGCTCCGACACTCTCCAATGTCACCGTGGTTGGTGGCGGTTCATGGGTCTTGGACCGGCCTACTGGCATCAACGATTCCCACTGGGTGGTGGGCTACGGCTCGCTGACCAAGAACGGCACTACCCAGGTCCACGGGTTCCTGCTGAAGCCCAACTGAGGCATTGCACCTGCTGCGGGTGCTGGCAGCACACCCGCCAGAAAAGGGGTCAGTTCTAACCAGTGACCATCGCGCGGGCGGGCGGTGTGGTCCGGGCCAGGTCCCTCCCGTTGCGCCTCCAGTTCCCCGGTGCCCTCTGTCGTCCCATGAGCCGGGGCGACCGGCGCGAACCCAGGTTCAACGATGACCAGGACCGCACGTGCTGCCTGGTCACTCTCGGCGAGGCCTGCGAGAAGACCGGCTGGCAGGTGCCGCCATCCACATGGCAGCTCGCGCAACTGAGGTAGCCGTCGGCGCTCATCCGCGTGTCGGCGGCGTTGTAGAAGATGCGTTTGCCCGTCAGCACCGGAAGCGGAAGCGGCTCGGTGCCGACCGTCCCGGGGGTTGCCTCGGTGGGCAGCGCGGTGCGGTTTTCTCCCAGCAACGGATGGCCGTCGAACACGGTGACGGAGCGCCCCATGAAGTTCTGGACGTAGATCCGTTCTCCCCGGGATCGACCAGCAGTCCTTGGGGCGCCAGGCCGGTTGCGGCTTCCACGGTCTTCACCACGGGCGAGGTCAGGGTCGCGCCTTGGGCGGAGTTCCCGGTGACGGGATCGAGATTCAACGCATCAAGGCCGACGACGCGGTTGTTGCCCTGGAACGTCACCAGCAGCGTGTCACCGAGCGGCGTGTAGGCGACCGCACTGGGGCTGTCGGAGTTGTCGAAGTCGCGGCGGGCGTGGCGAATTTCCTGATTCGCCTCGAGGTTCAGGAACGACACGACGGCGCGAACCGTGGTCTCGTGCGTGAGATTGCCCACGCCGAAGAAGGTGCCGCGCTGCACGTTGTCCTGCTTTGACACGACGGCCGCCCGGGTGCCGTCGGGCGAGATCGCGATGCCGGCAAGGTAATTGGGCACGCCCGCGGCGCGGTCGCCCCCATCGGTCGAGTTGGCGCTGGAAAGGCGGAATGTCCGAACGTGGGCCAGAGTGGAGCCAGCGAATTCGCCCACCTCGCCTTCGAGTTCCGGGGAGATGAATCGGGTGACCAGCACGCGCTGGCCATCCCCGCTCACCGCGAGGGCGCGTGGGGTCGGGAACGGCGTGGCAATGTCGAGCGGCGCGGCGGCGGGATCGGCGGCCGTGTAGCGGCGCAGCCGGCCGGAGCCGTAAAGGGAGACGAACAGCGACTGGCCATCGGACGACGAGGCGACACCGAAGGGGGCGGAGCCGTAGGGCAGCGCGAGGCTGTGTGCCGTGGTGCCGTCGGCGTTGAGCACGCGGATCTCATCCGAGCCCATGCAGGTCACCCAGTAGCGGCCCTGCGCGTCGCGGGCAATGGCGCGGGGATTCTGGCCGACGACGTGTTCGGCCACGGCGGCGCCATTCGTCGCGTTCAGCACGGTCACCGTGTTTGCGTCCGGATTCACCACCCAGACCCGGCGACCCGCGGCGCCGTCGTCGCCGATGGCCAGGGTCGAACTGTGCGTCGGCCGCGGTCCGGCGGGCGGCGTCAGCACGAGGAGGTTCAGCGGCCCGGTGGCGACGAGGCCGCTCGCATCGCGGGCCTGCACCAGCACGCGGTGACGGCCGGCATTGGCGTAGGCGTGGTTCGTCGTGGAATGCGCCGCCCAATCGGACCAGGTGCCGGCGAAGTTGAAGCGGAACTCGACCGGGCCCGTGCCGCTCGCGGTGGCGTTCACCGTGAAGGATTCGCCCGGCTCCGGCTTGTAGTCGTTCGCGGTGAACGCGTTGATCTGCGGTGCGGGCAACGCGTCCACGCCCCCGCCGGTGGAGAAGCGGAAAGAGTAGGGCGCCATCCGGTTGCCGGCGGCGTCCTGGAAGCCGACCGGTTGCAGCGGATCGGAGACATCGGAATGGAAATCCACCTGGTAGGTGGTGGCGGCGGCCAGGCCGGTGCTCGGGGTGAAGGTCAGCACACCCGCGAAGTCGTGGATGAGGTAGCCGGGCACGAACGCTCCCAGCGTCGTGCCGTCGGCCGCGACCGGCCGCACGGTGAAATCGATGCCGTTACGAAGCCCGCCGTTCCGAGGATGTTCGTGCAGCAGGAAGCTGAGCGGGGCGAAGCGCGGGTAGCTGGTGCGGTTGGCCTGCGGGATGTGAAAGGTGACCGCCGGGGCGTTCGTGTCCGGTCCCTGCTGGTGAACCCACACCGCCATGCCCTGCGTCCGCGGCTGGTTCGGATAGCCGCCCGTGATCCAGAGATTCCCGAGCGGCAGGCTCATCTGGGTCGTGTCCACACCGGTGCCGACCTCGTCCAAGGTGAGCACGATCGAGCTCGCGCCCTGGCCGGCTAGGAACTGCGTCAGGTTGATCTTCCGGTTGTGGATGAACCCGAACTGGTCCTGATAGACCGGATACGACGCATTTGAAAACCCCGGAATGGTCAGCGTCGGGCCGGGCACGACCGGGCCGCCCGCGGCGCTGGCCGCTGCCGTGATGTCGGCCGAAGTGAGGATGTCGGTCGCCGACCCGATCACATAAAGCCCGTTGCCGTCGCTGAACAGGTTCGGCCAGTAGCCCTGAAAGCCGCCCGGCAGCGAGCTGACAAAGTTCGGCGTCACGGAATCCAGCGTGCCGTCGTCGTTTGGGTCGTGATATTCGAGCCGGTAAACGACTACGCCGTCGCGGGCCGCACCGCCGCTGCGGGCGTAGATCAGCAGGTCTCCGAAGAACATCGGGTGCCAGTCGCCGCCGCCGAAGGCACCGACGTGGTCGAACGTGGCCAGGGTATGGAATTCCGCGGCGCCACCGGAACTCAGGCCGACCCGCCGGACCTGCATCTGCTGGTTCGGCGTGCCATACCACAGCATCGTCGCTTCCCACGGCCCGGCCTGGCTGGAGCGGTTGTAGCCGAGAGCCATCTCGCCGAGATTGGGAATGCCGCTGGTGCCGCCCAGTTCCACGGGAGCGCCAAACGAATTAACCCGCAGCACGTTTGGCAGCAGGTAGGGACCGCTCTGGGCGCTTCCGTGGGCGTCCCAACCATCGTTGCCGAACGTCCAGCGGTTGTCGGGATAGTTTAGGTCGAAGTCCGAGGGGAAACGGCGCACCGGGTGGGCCGGGTCGGAAATGTCATACACGCGGCGCAGGCGGTCCGAGTTGGGAGCCGAGCCCGGTTCCTCGGCGCCGATGATCAGCCAGCCGTTGATGTAGTTGATCGTCGTCGTGCGACCGAGCGTGGCGGAGTCATTGGTCGCCGGGTGACTCAGCAGGGTGCCGGGCGCCTCCGGCCGGGACAGATTGAGAAAGCCCACCGTCGTGACGGGAGGTTCCGCTGACGATGCCCGGAACAATGTCAGCGCCAGCAGCACCCCCGGAGCGGCGGATTTCCAGCCGCCGGCAAAGCAGGACAGCCTGCCAGGCTGTCCCGGGCGGACCGAAGTCGGCCCCAACGACGTTCTCAGCCCTTTCGGAACCCACCTCTCCCCGGCCCGCTCCCCCCGCTCCGGCGGGCGGAGAGGGAGACGATCACGGAGCGAATCGCCTCCGCTCGCGGGACTCTCCGATCCAGCGGTCCGCAGCGCAGTCCTCGACAGCGATGCCTGTGAACTTGCTGTGGCCCAGCGAGCGATTCCCTCTTCCCGGGGGAGAGGGTCAGGGTGAGGGCGGGCTTCCTCAGCCGACTTCCGGCGGCTCACTTTCCCCAAAGTGAGCTTCGTGACCTCTTCTCCTCCGGTTGCAGGGTCTTGCCTAACCGCCACTGACGTTTCCTTCTTCATCTTGCACCCCCTTCTTGGGAACGCCGCTGGCGCGGTTACACCTCCGCCCCTACTTTTTTCAGGTGCCCGGTGACTCACCCGCCCCCGCCGCCTTTGCCCCGACCCGCTGGAGCCTTGTGCTGCAGGCGCGGTCCGGCGGCGCGGGGGCCCCTGCCGCGCTGGAGGAACTCTGTGCCGCCTACTGGTTCCCGCTCTACGCGTGGGCGCGTCGGGCCGGACTCGCCCCCGCCGATGCCGAGGACGCCGTGCAGGGCTTCTTTGCCGCCGTGCTGCACCAGCGCCTGTTCGACCGCGCCGACGCCGAACGCGGCCGGCTCCGCACCTTCCTGCTCACCGTGTTCCGCCGGCACCTGCGCGACGAACAGGTGAAGGCCGGCGCCGAGCGCCGCGGCGGCGGCCGGGTGGTGTCGTTCGATGCCGCCGAAGCCGAGGATTGGTTCCGCGAGGAACCCGCCTTGGAGGAAACGCCGGAGCACTACTTCGACCGGCAATGGGCGCTCACGCTGCTCGAACGTGCCCTCGCCCGCGTAGCCGCCGCCTATGCCCACCGGGGTAAGGACGCCGAATTCGCCGCGCTGCGTCCTTTCCTGACCGCGGGTGCCAGCCAGGCCGACTACGACACCGCCGGCCGCACGGTCGGCTTGAGCGGCGGTGCCTTCAAGGTCGCGCTGCACCGCCTCCGCGAACGCCCTGCGAAGCCCTGCGCGAGGAAGTCCGCGAAACCCAACCCGACGACAGCAGCGTGGACGAGGAATTGGCGGATCTGCTGCGGGCGCTGGAAGGATTAAGCCGGGCAACCGTTGAAGCGTGAAGGTGTCACTCGGAATGTTTCAACCAGCCGACCAGCCAGCCGAGGAGCAAACTGCCGGCCGCGGCCGCGAGGGGAAAACGGAGGTTGCCCGGGGTGAAGGTTTCCCCGTCGGACAGAAAGACGAAGCCAGCCGCCAAGCCGACCGTGTAGGCGGCGGTGAGCGGCACCCAGCCTTCCGAGAAGCGCCGCGCGATGCCCACGGTGGCCACCGGACCGCACAGGATCAGCGTGAACAGCACCGCCACCTTGGAGTGGGCCGTGAACCCGCCCGCCCCAAGCCCCAGCAGCGCGAACATGCCCGCGGTGAGCCACAGGCCGAGGTTCCAGTTCCGCCCGGGCACGGCCGCCCGGCTCCAGCCGCAGTGGGAACAGGGCGGCAGCGGTTCCGGCCGCGGATTGTCGGGGGTGCCGAGGGCGGTGTTGCAGCGGGGACAGCAGAAGACGGCGTTCATCGCGGGGTGGTGTTCGGCCGCACCGTAAGCCACGCCAAAAGGCCCGCGACATCGGAAGGTGTGAGCCCCGATTCCAGTCCCTCCGGCATCAGCGAGCGGGATTCCTGCCGGAGCACCTTGATCTGCGCGCGCGATAACACGGCCTCCGTTCCGCCCGCGAGCTTGAGGGTCACTGCGGAATCGGTTTCGCGGACGAGCAGGCCCGTGAGGGTCTCGCCCTCCGCGGTTTCCACGGTCCACGCGGTGAAGTTGGGCGCGACTTCCCGATTGGGATCAAAGATGGAGACGAGCAGCTTGTCGCCGCCATTGGCCGCGACCGAGGCCAGATCAGGACCGAGGGCGGTGCCTTCCCCGCGGAGCGCGTGGCAGGTGACGCAGCGTTCCCGGAAAATCGCCGCGCCGCGCTGCGCATCGCCCTTCAGGTCGAGCGCCGGCAGGTAGGACGCGATGACCGCGAGGCGGTTGGTGTCGCGCGGGCCGGTCACGAAGGCCTTGGGCGCGACCGGCCGGTTGGTGGCGCGTTGCCAGGCGGCGCGCAGCAGCTCCGCGTCGGCCGTGGAGAGCTTGCCCAGAGAATGCCCGCCCCGGACCAATCCCTTGGCGAAGGCGTCTGCAACCGGTTCCAAACCGGGTGTGCCTGTCCAGGCCCGCAATGAGCGCGCCACCAAGGCCATATCGGCGGCGTCACCCTTGCGGCCGAGAATCCCGGCGAGTTCGGTCAAACCCGCCGCCGCCGCGGGCGGAGCGGCGAGGGCAATCCACAGCTGGGCCTCGGTGCCGGCGCCGGCGTGGGCGGCCGCGGACAGCACGGGTCCGGACTGCGAACGCAGCAGCCGGGCGAGCGCAGGCAGCTTTTCCGCTACGGGGAGGTGACCGAGCGCCAACGCGAGTTCCAGCTGGTTGAGCGGGTCCGTTTCCGCCCCGGCGCGCGCGACCACGGTGCCGCGGACGGCGGGCGTGGTCACGCGGACCTGACCATCCACGCCGCGCTGGGCGGTGAGCTGGATCGCGTGGCGGCGGACGGCGGCATCGCGATCCTGCAGGGCGGCGACCAGCGTGGCCTCTTCCAGTCCGCCGAGCGCTGCCAGCACCCGCAGCGCGTGCAACCGGCCCGGCGCGGTCGCCGATTCCCGAACCGCGGAACGGAGCAGCGGCGATGCGCTCGCGTCCGCCCGCTCCACCAGCAGCCGGCTGGCCGTGTCCCGATGCCAGGCGTTGGGATGCGCCAGCAGGCTCACCAACGCGCCGGTGTCGGAATCGGCAACCTTGAATCTCGAACTCTGGACCTTGAACCCGTTGGGCGCGATCCGCCACAGCCGGCCGCGCTCGCGTCCGCTGTCGAGGTCGAGGTGCTTCTTCAGGTTCGCCGGCAGCGACCACGGGTGCTCGATGGTCTCGCGATACATGTCCACGACCCACAGGCAGCCGTCGGGCGCGTTGAAGAACTGCACGGGCCGGAACCAGTTGTCGGTGCTCGCGAGGAACTCCGAGTCCTGTTCATCGGCCGCGCGTTCACCGATCAGCCAGACCCCGTCGGGTGCCCGGCGCAGCCGCTTCCGGTGGACGAGATTGCTGCCGCAGTCGGCGATGAAGGCGTCGCCCGCGAACGCGTCGCCGTAGGCGTCGCCGCGACAGATCGTCGCGCCGGTGGCGCCCGTGAAGTAGCCGCTCGCCCGGCCGCCGCCCTCGATCATGCCCTCGACCACACCGGTGACCCGCCAGCGGGTGCGGAGAACGCGCCACGGTTCGTCGGGGCTGCGCCGGAAGACCTCGGCGGCCGGACCGTCGGCGGCGATGCTGCTGCGGCCGGCAGGGAACTCGTGGAACGGGTTGGCGGGCGCGGCCAGCTCGTTGAAGGCGATGAGCTGGAGATGATCGGAGTTCGAGCAGACGAACTTGCGGCCGGTGTCGTCAAACGACATTCCGTGCTGGCCACCGCCGGGTTCGGCCCGGAGTTCGAGCGTGCGCGGGTCGAAGGAGAAATCACGGCCGCGCAGGTCGAGGTAGTCGCCGATGTGAGGCGGCGGATTGGTCGCGACGCCGGCCGTGGTCCGCTTCCTCACGTCACCGCCTACCCAATCGCGGGTGAATTGGCTGTCCACCCGCCGCACCTTGCCGCCGCTCACGCTCGTCGCGCCGTGAATGCGCTGGTCCACGCCCCAATGAAAGGAGTTCAGCAGCGCCTGGACATTGAGCTTGTTCGTGGCGAAGGGCGCGTAGTCGCTGGCAAAGCCGGTGAAGACCGTCTCGCGCACGTCCGCGACGCCGTCGCCGTCGGTGTCCTTGGCGTAAATCACATCCGGCGTCGCGCCGATGAACACGCCGCCGCGCCAGCAGGTGACCGCGGTGGGCCACGGCAGGCCCGCGACGAACACCGTCGCGCGGTCATAACGGCCGTCGCCATCGGTGTCCTCCAGCCGCCGGATGCGCCCGAGCTGTTCCGGGCGGCGTTCCGAGTAATCGCGCATCTCCACGACGTAGGCGCGGCCCTGTTCATCGACATCCACCGCCACCGGGCTGGCGATCAGGGGTTCGGCGGCGACCAGTTCTGCGGAAAACCCCGGCCGGAAAAAGAATGTCGCGGCGGCCCGGTCCGGTTCCGTGGCCGGCACCCGCGGCATCTGGTCGGCGGAGATGTCCGGCTCGGCGGCCTGTGCCACCGCGACCGCCACGAAACCCGCCCACACGAAACGGCTGAACATGCCCGCATGGAAGCGGCGGAACCCCGGCCTTCGCCAGCCATGATTTGGGGGACGATGGCCCGATGCGTGGGGACGACCGGCGACGCCGGTCGATCAGGGTGCCGATTCGGTGAGCCGTTCCAGCCGGTAGAATCGGGCCGCACTGGCCGCCGGAGTGGTCCACACGGTTTCGGGAAAGGTGCCGGTGAGCTCCGCGGCCACGGTCAGCTTCGCGGGATCCTCGCCCGACCAGAGCCGGAAGCGACCGGGATGGCCCGGCCAACTGAGGCGCACGACGGTGGGATTCCAGAAGTCGAAGCGCAGCGCGAGCGCCTGCTCCGGAGTCCGTGGATCGGAGCCGGCGATGAACTCGCGGAGGTTCGAGTAGCCGTCGGCGTCGGCGTCCCCGCCCGCGCCGGCTGCGAGCGAACCGAGGCGGGTCTGTTCCCAGGCATCGTCCAACCCATCGCTGTCGGTGTCGGCAATCGGCGCGCCGTGGAGAATGAGCTCTGCGTCGAGAAAAGGCCCGTCCGCGCCCTCGCCTTCATCCACCACGTTGAGGCGCCATTCGCCCGCAGTCGGTTCGAAGAAATGCTGGGTGCTGAGATAGGTCCAGTCGGCGGGACCGGCGTTGGTGTCGGTGCCGTAGGTCTGCAGCACGCTGCGGGTGCCGGTGGGCGACGTGAGGATCACCCGGAGATCGCCGCGCAGCGGATGGCCGGTGCGCAGCCGGAGCTGGACGTGTTCGCAGGACAGCGACTCCGTGACGGTGAAGGTCCGTTCCAGCCCCCGCGCACTCAGCCGTCCCACGGCCGCCGCGTTGGTGGCCGCCGCCTTCAGCGCCAGCCCCGCGCTGCGCCGGACGAAGATGGCCGGAATGGGGGCGAAATCCGTGCCGCCGAGCGGACAAAGCTGTTCGCCGGGCGGACAGGAATCTGGCGAACCTTCGGCATAGTTGTAGATCACGGCGAACGTCGCGCCCGCCGCCGCGGCATGGCCCAGCTTCTCCGTGAAATCATTCGCCCCGCGCTCGATCAGCGCGCCCGCGCCGGCGAGGTTCTGCGCCGGGACATTGGTCGCCACGCCCAGGTCCACTAGCCGGGCGAAGGGCATTTCCCAGTCCGGCTGCGGCCCCGTGCCGGGCAGACCGACGAAGGCAAGGGTATTGGCTGGTTCGCCGTTTGGCCGGAGTTCCACCCGCAACTGGCTGTCCGCGATCGCGCCGGGAATGGCATTGGTGATCCGCACGGTCGTGGCCGCGGGCCGGTTGACCCAGCGTTGGGCGAGCCGGACCGCTTCCCCGGCATCCAGCACGCCGAAACCGGTGTGATGGCTGACCCGGAGGCCGGCGGCGTTGGTAACCAGCGACGGGTCGGCGAGATCGAAGTGGCGGGCGGACAGCGCGAGCACCTGCTGGACATCGCGCGCCGTGAGGCCGGGATTGACCGAAAGCATCAGGCCGGCGGCGGCGCTCACCAGCGGGGCGGCGGCGCTGGTGCCGATCATGCCGAGCGAGTTGAAGCGGTAATCGCTGAGATACTCGTAGGGCGGGAAGAAGCTGATCGGGTTCGCGCCGCTGAAGGAGGTGAGGTCGGTGGTGAACAGCCCGCCGGTCTCGTAATCGCCACCGGGGGCCGCGAGCAGAATGCACGCGCCGGTCGAACTGTAGCTGGCCGCCCGTCCGGTGGGGCCGACGGCGGCGACGCAGAGGGCGAGCGGATCATTGGCCCAGCCGTCGTCGTTGGCGTTGAAGACGGTCGTGCGCCCGTTGCCGGCGATGCGGACGAGCACCGTCCCCAGTCCGCCCCGGCCATCCCGCCAGGCGGTCTCAATGCCGGTGTGTTCCAAGGCGGTGGGGCCGAGCTGACGGGCCGTCGCATTGCCCCAACTGTGGTTTTGCACGCTGATCAGCTCGGGCGAGGTCGCATACATCGTGGCCAAGGCATCGTCCGCCGCCAGCCGGCCGTTGTTGCGGAACACCACCCAGCTGGCGAGCTGCGCTTCCGGCGCGAGTCCGCTCATGCCGAGCACATTGTTGGCGGTGCCGGCGATCAGCCCCGCGCACGAAGTCCCGTGGGCTCCGGTGCTGCCGGAAGCCACCGGGGTGCCCGTGGGCTGGCCGCTGCCGAAATTGAAATGCGGCATGCCGAGCAGCCCTTCGGACAGCTCGGGATGGGTGAGTTCGATGCCCACGTCGCCAACCGCGATGCCGATTCCCGAGCCGCGGGTGAAAGCCCACGCCCCGCGGGCATTCACATCCGCGCCCAGCAACGCGCCGGTTTCCGGGTCGCGGTTTTCGAGATACCACTGTCCCTGGACGTTCGCGACCTGGCCCGGGAAGAAGTCGTCGTTCGGAGCCGGTGCGTAGGCGAAGCCAAGGCTGGCCGGACGGCGGCAGACGGGCAGGGCGGAACGGACACCGGGCATCGCGGCCAGTTCGGCCGCCAGCTTCAGCGCCCGCCGGGGAGAACCCGCGTCCAACAGCACCAGCCGAGGAGTGACCTCGCGGATCACTTGGAGCCCAAGCTCCGCCAGCAGGTTCGTGCGATCGGTTTCCGGGGAACACTCCAGCGCCAAGTGCCGGCCAAACTCCCATGTTTCGGAACCATTCACCGTCAGCTCCAGCCATTCGCTTTCCGGATCCGGGAGGGCTGACCGCGCAACAGCCGAGCCCGACGGCAACTCCACTTCGATCGCAAACGGGGCCCGCAGGTGCAGGTTTTCGGCGCCTGCCAGCAAGGCGAACGTGGCGAGGAGCGGCAGGTGGAGCGGGCGATTCACGTTGTGAACGTGGCAACCGACCCCGCACCTGTCACGGGCGATTGTCCGGCCGCCGGCGATTGCGGAACGGGTTTGGGAGACCGCCGGACCAGCCAAGCGGCGGGCAGCGATGGGCAAGGAACGGAAAACGTTCGGGCCTGCCAATTCCTTGGCGACGGTTCACGGTGACAGCCAATCCGGCAGAAGCATGGGACGGTTCAGGCTTCCGCGGGCCGACCTTCAACGTTTTCCCGGAGACACTGCCATGCCGCTGACCACCGGAATGCCGCCGAGTTCTTCCCTGGGCCGCCCGCTCGACCTGCTCGCCGAATGCCATCGGCGGATTGAACGCTGCCTCCACGTCCTCGCCGTCTATGCCGCCCGGCCGGCCGATGCGGAGCTGGGCGATCATGACCGGGACGTTCTCGCCCTGGCCCTGCGATACTTCCGGGAATCGGTGCCGGCCCACCTGGCGGACGAGGAGGAGTCGCTGTTTCCCCGCATGCGCCACGCGACCCATCCCCTGGCGATCGCCGCGATGCACCGTCTCGCGGCCTTGGAATCGGACCACGCGGCGGCGCGGCCCCGGCACGAACTGGTGGACCTGCTCGGACAGCGCTGGCTGGAACGGGGACACCTCGAGGCGGACGACCATCATCTGTTCTGCCGGATGGTGGCCGCCTTGGCGGAAATGTATTCGCAGCACATCGCGCTGGAGGATGGGGAGGTGTTTCCGTTGGCAGTGCGCATCCTGTCCCGGGGCGAACTGAGGGCAATCGGCGAGGAAATGAGCCGTCGCCGCGGCCGCCATCCGGCGTCGTCGATCCCATCCCGTCCTGTGCCCGGGGGCCGGTTCCAGATTCGTCCCCGGGAACTGCAGCCGGCGTGAGCGGCTGCCGACCGAGGCGGCAGCGTGCGCCCAACCGCCGCTCCGGTCCCGCGAACAAGGGACTGCCCGCCGCTGAATTCCGCCGCCACGCTGTCGTCCGCTGTTCCGCCCCGCTCATGCGCTCCCGCACCTGTCTTGCCCTTGTCGCCGGTCTCACCGGATTCGCCCTGCTGGCTGCCGACCTCACACCGGCGCCCCAGAAGTTCCGCCAGGAGATCGCCCGGCGGCTGACGCAGACGAACGGACTGCCGGCCCCCGATATCCAGTTGCTCGACCTCGCGGCGGACGGACGCCACCGGGTGTTTGCCGGCGGGCGCTGGGGTGAAATTCGCGACGGCCAGTGGACGCCGCTGGCAGCGCTCGCGCCGAAGTCCGACGCCGAATTCACGCTCACCGACAATCGCGGCCGGAACGTCACCGTGGCGTTGCCGTGGAAATCGGTGAAGCAGCTGGTCCGCACGCCCAAGGGCGTCTGGCTCGTCACCGCAGGCGATCCTTACCTCGTGCAGGATGGTCGCCTCGTTTCCCAGGGCTGGCCGAGCAAATGGACCGTGAACCAGCTGGCCGCGAGTCCGGCCGGGGACGTCGTGGTGGCCTCCGGCGGCGGACTGTTCCGGCGCGTGGACAATGGCTGGGCCAAGCTGGATGTGTTCGACGGGTTGGGCCGCGCCTGGGCGGTGAACGACGTGCTGGGTGTGGGTTTCGACAATGCGGGCCGACTGTGGTTCGCCACGAAGGCGGGCGTCGGTTGCCAGACCGCCCAAGGCTGGAGGTTCTACGAAGGCAAGGACGGGCTGCCGTGGAACGATTTCACGGGCATCGCGACCGGCGAGGGCGACGAAGTGTGGTTCACGACGCATCTCGGCGTGATCCGCTGGGACGGCCAGGATTTCCACTATCGGCAAGGCCAGCGCTGGCTGCCGCACGACGATGTGCGGGCGGCGGCGGTGGACACGGCGGGGCGGGCGTGGCTGGCGACGGCCGGCGGGCTCGGGGTGATCGAGCGGCCGACCATGACCTTCGCGGAGAAGGCCGAGTTCTATGAGGGCGAGATCGAGCGCTACGTGAAGCGCACGCCGTTCGGCTACACGGCCGAGGCGCCGTTGAAGACCGTCGCGGACAAGTCCACCGCCTCGCCCGACGACTCCGACAACGACGGTCTGTGGACCGCCATGTATGGCGCCGGCGAGTGCTTTGCCTACGGCGCGACCAAAGATGCCAAAGCCCGTGAACGCGCCACCCATGCGTTCGAGGCGCTGCGCTTTCTCCAGAAGGTGACGCAGGGCGGACCCCATGCGCCGCCCAAGGGCTACGTCGCCCGCACCATCCGTCCCATCGAATGGCGCGACCCGAATATTGGCCGCATCGAGGGCGACCGCGAGGAGGCCAAGCGCGACGGGTTGTGGAAGGTGTATGAACCGCGCTGGCCAAAGAGCGCCGACGGGAAGTGGTATTGGAAATCCGACACCAGCAGTGACGAACTCGACGGGCATTACTTCTTCTACCCGCTCTATTTTGACCTCGTCGCCGAAACGCCGGCAGAGAAGGAACGCGTGCGCGAAGTCGTCCGCGACCTGACCGATCATCTGGTGACCCACGGATTCACCCTGACCGACCACGACGGCAAGCCGACGCGATGGGGCGTCTACTCCCCCGAGGCCATGAACGGCGATCCCCGCTGGTGGGCCGAGCGCGGCCTGAATGCGCTCAGCATTCTCAGCTACCTTTCCGTGGCCGGGCACGTCACCGGCGACGCCAAGTATCACGCCCTCGCCGGCGAGCTGGTGAAGAAGCACGGCTACGGCCAGAACCTGATGTTCCCCAAGGTCCAATACGGACCCGGCTCCGGAAACCACTCCGACGACGAGATGGCGGTGATGTGCTTCTACAACCTGCTCCGCTACGCGCAGGACCCGGCCCTGCTGAACAGCGCCCGCTATTCCTTCTACGCCTACTGGGCCAACGAGGCGCCCGAGCTGAACCCGTTCTTCAACTTCGCCTTCGCCGTTCACGGCCGCGGCCAGAAAATCACCAACGTGTGGGGCCAGTTCCCGGTCGAACCGTGGGCCGGCTGGCAGGAGGAGTCCCTCGCCACGCTGCGCGGATTCCCGCTCGACCGCCTCAACTGGGCGCACCGCAACTCCCATCGCCTCGACGTGGTCAAGCTGCCCAAGCAGAAGTCCAAGGACCTCTATGATCCCGAGGACAGCGGCCGCGGTCACCGCACCAACGGGAAGGTGCTGCCCGTCGAGAACCGCCATTTCAATCACTGGAACACCGACCCTTGGGACCTCGACTACGGCGGCTCCGGCAACGTCCTGGGCAGCGGCACCGTGTTCCTCCTGCCCTACTACCTGGGCCTCTACCACGGCTTCATCGAGAAGCCGTGAGGGGCCGTTGGCGTGGGACACGCCCCGTGTGCTTCTTTGCCTGACCCGCAAAGCGGTTGCGACTTGGGCCGGAAAGTTGGCACTGAAGCTCAGGGTCCGGACGATGGGGACCACTGTGACCGCCGTCTGTGGTGGCAAAACGAAAACGGCGGCCCCGGAGGGCCGCCGTCTTCACGCAAATGTCCGGTGAATGCTTCAGGCCGCCGGCGCGGACGCCGGGGTCGGGATGCCGGCCACCACGTCCTCGATCTGGCCGTTCAGTTCGAGCCAGTCGAGCACCTTGCCGGTGAGAATGTCCTGCTGCAGTTCGGGGAACTGGTTCCGCTCCTGCAGCGTCTTCACCATCTGCTCCGGCTTCACGTTGTTCTGCTGGGCGAGCTGGAGGATCCGCTGGGTCAGCTCCTTCTGGTCCACCGAGATCTTCTCGGCGACCGCGATCTGGTTGAGGATGAAGGCCGCCTTCACCCGGTCCTTCGCGCTGGTGTTCGCGCTCTGGAAAATCTCGTCCTTCTTGCCCTCGATGATCTCCTTGGCGACGCCCCGGCGCTGGTTCTCGTTGACGATGTTGTAGATCAGGCTGCGGGTTTCGCTCGCCACCACGCTCTCCGGCAGCTCAATGGCCACCTGTTCGAGCAGCTGCTTGAGCAGTTGGTCGCGGACCGCGCGCTTGGAGCGGAAATCCAGTTCGTTCTGCAGGTCACGGCGGATGCCCTGGACCAGCTGCTCGACGCTCTCGGCCCCAAAGCCCTTCGCAAAGGCCTCATCCACGACCGGCAGCGCCTTTTCCTTCACGCCGGTGATCTCGACCTCGAAGACGCCCTGCTTGCCGGCCACTTCCTTGATCACGAACTCGGCCGGGAAGGTGATGGTCACCGTGCGCTTGTCGCCGGCCTTGGCGCCCACGAGCTGTTCGGTGAAACCCGGGATGAACTGGCCTTCGCCGATCAGGATCCAGGTGTTCTGCTTGGAGGTCAGTCCCGTCGCCGTGGCGTTGAACTCGGTGATCGGCTTGCCCTCGCACGTGCCCGAATAGTTGACCACGACCGCGTCGCCCACGGCGGCCTCGCGCTGCACGTCGTTGAAGCGGGCCTGCTGGTCCCGGAGGATGTTCATGGCGCGCTCGACATCGGCGTCGGTGGCGGTGGCCAGCTCGCGGCGGGCCTTCAGCCCCTTGTAGCTCGGCAGCCCGAACTCCGGCGAATGCTCCAGGGTCACCGCGTAGGAAAACGCCTGGCCGCGTGCAAAGGACAGTTCCTCCACGTTCAGCGTCACGATCACGCGGAGCTTCTGGTCCTGCGTCGCCTGGCGGTAGGATTCGTCGAACAGGCGTTTGCGGGTCTCCTCCTGGATGCGTCCGTCGTAGGATTTCACCACCAGATGCTTCGGGGCCTTGCCGGGCCGGAAGCCGGGCAGGGAGGCCTGCTTCTGGAATGCGCCCAATACTTCGTCAAAGGCGGCGTTGACCTTTTCGACCGGCACCTCGACGCGGAGGAGCTTTTTGCACGGACCGAGATTTTCGACGGAAACGTTCACTGTAACTGGCCTTTCGAAATGCTTGTTAGACGCGCCGGCCGCGGCGTTGGCGGCTGGCAAAGAGGCGGGAAACTAGGTTTTTCCCGCCAGCCCGGTCAAGCGGCCGGTTCGGTCGGGAGGTTCCTCCAGTGATCGGAGCCACTCCGACGGTTGGTGCGTCCGTCTCCTGTTTCTCCGCATGCCGACGACGGAATGTCGTCCGACGCCCGGAAGAACCTCGCGCTGGCGCCAAATTTCCGCCGCCAGCTCTCCGGTGCCAACGAAGGGTTGATGTGACGGGATCTTGCCGCCAAACGACGGCAACTGGGTGGCGCTGTTCCCGACCGACTGGTCGCTGAGCTACTTCGCCCAGAACAATCCCAAAGTGCCGCTCAACCCGCTGGCGCCGAAGAAGACGCCGGGGGAGTGAGCGCGATCCGGACCTTGCCGCGATCGGCTGGGCGGAGTTCGCCTCCTCCGGTTCAGCCCGAACTCCGATGCTGAAGCTCTGAAGGAGCGGGACAAGCCAGCCGAGGGCAGCGTCCTGGGTAAGCTGTTGCGCATGAAATCGAAGCCCTGAAAGGGCGGGGCAAAGTGGGTCGCCCTTTCAGGGCTGCCGCGGATTCGGACCGGCTACCCACGGCGTTGCCCTGGGCTGACTTGTCGCCGGCTGTTGGCCTGCCACGTGGCGCTGGTGCGAAAGTTTACACCGGAGTTCGGGCTTAATCGCCCGCCCAGACTTCGCGAAAGTCGAGGTCCACGAACTCCACATGGTAGCCGAAGTCGGGCATGTCGGTTCGTTCCACGACGAGGGTCCAGTGGAGGTCACTGTCCGGCTTGGCCGGCAACCAGAGCTCGACCGACCGTAAAGTCTCCCGAAACGTGGCCTCCTTCGCTTCGGCATCGTAAGCGGTCAGCTCGGCTTCAGCCTTTGGCACCAGGGTTGGAAGTGCTGGCAAGATGCGCCTTAACAGCCGGACCTGCGCTTCCCTGACCGGTGGGAGTATCCGCGGCTCGTCCGGCGTTTCGCGAGTGTCCACCTTCAGGGTGAGCTCGCGACCCAACAGCCGTGGGCTTCCAGCCGGAAGTTTTGCCATCCAGCCATAGTTGTCGGCGGTGAGTTGGAAGCCGGGCAGGCGGCGGGCAGAAACCGCGGCAGGGCGGAACCACCACGAAGCCAAAGCCAGTCCAAGGCCCAAGGCCAATAGCAGGAAGAAACGGGGCCGCGCACGCCGCCAACGGTCTGTGCCTGAAACGTCAGAGGGCATTTCGGCAGGAAAGTCAGTTCACCTTCTCCGCCAGCAGGTGCTGCTGCCAGAACTGGATCATGCTCAGGAACTGGAAGTCCGCGTTCTTCTTCTTCTGGAAGCCGTGGCCCTCGTCCTTCGCCATGAGATACCAGCAGGTGCCGCCGTTGCCGCGGACGGCCTTCACCATCTGCTCGGCTTCGGTCACTGGCACGCGTGGATCGTTCTTCCCCTGCACCACGAACAGCGGCACGCCGATGCGCTTCACGTTGGTGGTCGGCGAAATCTGCTCCAGGTGCGCCCGCATCGCGGCGTCACGTTCGTCCCCGTATTCCACGCGCCTCAGGTCGCGGCGGTAGTCCTGCGTATTCTCGAGGAACGTCACGAAGTTGGAGATGCCAACCACATCCACGCCGCACTTCAGGCGGTCGCTGTAGTGCGTGAGCGCCGCCAGCGTCATGTAGCCGCCGTAGCTGCCGCCGGTGACCGCGATGCGCGCGCCGTCGAACTCCGGCTGGGCCTTCACCCAGTCGATGATCGCCCCGATGTCCTTCACCGAGTCCTCGCGTTTGAAGCCGTTGTCGAGCGTCAGGAAGGTCTTTCCGTAGCCGGCGGAGCCGCGGACGTTGGGCACGACCAACGCCACGCCCAGCTCGTCGAGGTAGTAGTTGTTCCGGGCCTGGAAGATCGGCCGGGATTGCGATTCGGGACCGCCGTGGATGTTGATGATCACCGGACGCTTGCCGGGGAACGTCGCCGGGTCGGGCCGATAGACGAAGGCGCTGACGGTAAGTCCGTCGAAGGATTTCGTGCGGATGAGCGCCGGCGCACGGAACTTCGCCGCGTCGAGGCCGCCGGTCTCGCTTTCGGTCCAGCGGGTCAGCTCGCCGGTCGTGACGTCGAGCGAATAGGCGTCGGCCGGAGAATTGGCGTGGGACAGTGAGAAGCCGAGATCGCGGCCGTTGCGGTGCCACTCAAGGCCGGTCAGCACCCCGAGGGGAAGCTTGGGGGCGGGCTTCTCGGCGTTCGTGGCGAGGTCGAAAAGGTGCAACCCGCTCGCGCCGTCCTCATTCGCGGAAAAGGCCAGCGTGCGGCCGTCCGGCGACAGCTCGAACGCTTCCACATCCCAGTTCAGAGCGGGCGTGAGGACGGCAAGTTTGCCCGAATCGATTTCCAGGCGCACGAGGCGTCGGAACTCGGAATCCTTGTCCGTGGTGGTGAACACCGCCTTGCCGTCGGGGCTGAACTTCGCGCCCGCCCAGGCGACGCCCTTTTCGCCGGCCGGCGTCAGGGGTGTCAGTTGGCCGGACTTCAGCTCGAGGACGTGCAGATGGCTTTCGTTGATCGAGACGTATTCCGCGACCAGCAGTCGGGATTCGTCGTCCGACCAGTCGAGCACGGACCAGCCGCCGCCCTTCATCGGGGCCACCAGCCGGTCGGACTTGGGCTCCGTCGGATTCATCAAGTAGAGGTCGGTGTCCTTGCCCGTGCGGCGGGTGCTGGTGTAGGCGAGCTGGCGGCCGGACTTCGCCCAACGCGCGCCCATGTTCCGCGATTTGCCGTCGGTCAGCAGTGTTACCCGACCATCGGGATCGAGCCGGTAAAGCTGGAAGAATTCTCCCCCGCCATTGTCCTGCGCGAAAACGATGTAGCCGCCGTCCTTCGGCTCGTAACTGCCGCCGTTGACCGGCTCGTTCAGGAAGCTGAGCTGCCGCCGCGCCCCACCAGGCGCCTTCACCGAATGCAGTTGGGCGGTATCGGCGAAACGGGTGGTGATGAGCATCTCGCGCCGCTGCGGATGCCACGACTGAAACGCCGCCGTGCGGAACTCCAGATACCGGCCTACCTCGCGTTGCAGCGTCGGCGGCGCGGCTGGCACGCCCTCGACCACCAGATTGTCCGGCGCTTGGGCAAAGGCGGCGGCAAGGGCGAACGGCAGGGCGAGCACCGGCAGTTTCATGGCGCGAAGCCTGCCCGCCGGAATCCACCGACGCAATCGGCAGGCGCGTCCGGCAGCACATTGTGCTGCCGCCCGCGGCCCGCCACCGGCCACGATTCCCGCTGCCGTCGCCGCCCCGCTCCGCTACGGTCACGCCGTCAACGCCCCATCCTGATGAAGATCGCCGTTGTTGGACTCGGTTATGTCGGCCTGCCGCTGGCCCTGCACTTCGCCCGCTCGGGCGTGGCGGTCGTTGGCCTCGACATTGATCCGGACAAGACCACCGCCCTCAACGCCGGCCGCAGCTACATCCGGCACATTCCGGCCGAACAGGTCGCGGCCGAAGTCGCCGCCGGACGGTTCTCTGCCACGACGGACTTCGCCGCCGTCAGCGACGTCGAGGCGGTAATCATCTGCGTGCCGACGCCGCTCACGCCGAACCGTGAGCCGGACATTTCCTACATCCTCAACACCGGCCGCACGATCGCCCAGTTCCTCAACCGCGGCGCGCTGGTGGTGCTTGAGTCCACGACCTATCCGGGCACCACCGACACCGACCTGCGCGTCGTGCTGGAGCAGGGTTCGGGCCTCACCGCGGGCACTGACTTTCACCTCGCCTTCTCGCCGGAGCGCGAAGATCCGGGCAATCCTGACAGCCGGGTCGCGGAAATTCCCAAGGTCGTCGGCGGTTACACGCCGGCCTGTCTCGAACGCGCCCGCGCCCTGTATGCCCGGGCGATCCGGACGCTGGTGCCGGTGTCGTCGTGCCGCGTGGCCGAGGCGACCAAACTCCTCGAGAACATCTTCCGCTCGGTGAACATCGCGCTCGTGAACGAACTGAAGCTCGTTTACGGCGCCATGGGCATCGACGTCTGGGAAGTCATCCACGCCGCGCGCACCAAGCCGTTCGGCTACATGCCGTTCTATCCCGGTCCCGGCCTCGGCGGCCATTGCCTGCCGATTGATCCGTTCTATCTCGCGTGGAAGGCCCGTGAATACGGCCAGACTGCCCGCTTTGTTGAGCTGGCCGGCGAGGTCAACACGGCGATGCCGGCCCACGTCTTCCACGTCACCACGGATGCCCTCAACGCCCGGCGCAAGCCCGTCAACGGCAGCCGGGTGCTGGTCGTGGGCCTGGCCTACAAACCCAACGTGGACGACCTCCGTGAGTCGCCCGCGTTCGCGCTGTTTGACCTGCTCCGCGCACACGGTGCGGAAGTCGCCTATCACGATCCCTACATCCCGGTCATCGGCCCCACCCGCGAGCATGCGCAGTGGAAAGGCCTGAAGTCGGTCGCCTGGGAGCGGGAGACGATTGCCGCCTTCGACGCCGTGGTCATTGTCACGGCGCATTCGGCCGGGCCCCACGCGGACCTGATCGCGTGGGCCGACTGCATCGTGGACACCCGCAATGTGCTGGCGGGCGCCGCCGCCCGGCCGGGCCAGGTGTGGAAGGCGTGATGGACGTGCAGCAGCGGCGATTGGCGACGCTTCGAACAGGTGGAGCCCCTTTGCAGGCCGAACTCCGCAGCAGAACCCTGCTGGGTGTAGCGGGAAGGGCAAGGCCAACGGCCTGTAACAAGACAGCCCAGGGCAACGCCCTGGGTGACCAGGCCGGATCTGGGACAGCCCTGAAAGGGCGCAAGAAATGTCCCGCCCTTACAGGGCTGGGTGTTTCACTCGACAGCCCACCCAGGGCGTTGCCCTGGGCTGTCCTGTTTCGCTCTTTCAGAGCTTCGGCTTCGGAGCAGGCCCAGGCTCCAACGCGCCTTCACGCCTCCGGTTGCCAGCGGATGCAGTTCGTAACGCACCGGCAGGAAGGCGAAAAAGCTAAGCCGAAGAACCCAACCCGGAAGCAAGGCGCCCACGGCGAAAAGGAGGGCCAGCACCAGATCCCGCGGCGAGGTCATTCCCACCACACCGGACACGGCCACGGAAAGACACACCGCCATCAGCAAACTGCCTGCAGCCATCACAAGCAGCCAAGCAACCCAATGGCCGCGCGCAGTGCGACTGATCATGACCATTTCCCCTTCGTAGCTGACGTTCATTCCGTTTGCGGCGCCAGGGTGCCTGCGTCCCGCGCGACTCCGCTCGCCACTGCTCGCCCCGAGCTGCCATGCGGTATTCTTTTTCCGGCCACGCCATCAGCGGTTCAGAAAATAACCGGCTGCGAGACCACAACCGACGGCCACACCTCCCACGCCAATCCAAACCCGGCTCCGGCGTTTGGCGTCGGCTTGCTCTGGGGTCAGCCAGCCGCGCTGGAGGTCTTGGAGGATGGCAGCTTCGTAGCTCTTTCGCGTTGTCAGGAAAATCAACCCGCACAGCACGAACACAATCCCTACCACTAAATCCAAGATCTTAGGCATGTTTCCCTTTTGGTGGAGTCCCTTTACGCGACACTCACTCCCACCCGATCTGCCGTCCCGCATTCTGCTGCTCCAGCCACGCCATCAGCGGGGCGAAGTAGTCGCGCATGGCGCGGGTGCTGAGGTCTTCGCCGGTGGTTTCCTTCAACAGCGTGCGCCAGTCACGGGTGCCGCCGTGTTCCAGCATCTTCCGCAGGAACGCGCCCACCTCCTTGTTCCCGGCGTAATTGCAGTTCTGCGGCGGCTGCCGGAGGATGTTTTTGGCGAGGTAGTCGTTGAACTGAAACTTCAGCACCGTGGCGACGGCGTAGCTGTAGTAGTAGCAGGGATTGTCGTTGATGTGCGTCTTGGTCGCCGCGTCGCAGAACTCCTCGCCGCGGGAGCCTGCGCCGCCGGGCGGCTCGACGCCCTGGAACTTCGCCACATGGTCCCACCAGCGGCGGTTCCACTCCGACGGCGCGAGACTGCCTGCATACACGTCGGCTTCCCAGTGCGTCATCGTGCCGCTGGCCCAGAACAGGAACGGCACGGAGTGGAGCAGCGCGTTGTCGAGCAGGATGGCCGTGGGGTCCGCCTGGAAGTCCGCCGGCAGGATGTTCATCGCCTTGAGGTAGGGAATCTGGCCGGAGGCGAGGCCGATGAGCTCGCCGACGCCTTCGTGGAAGGCCGGATTCGCGCCGATGCGCAGGAGCGGCGGCACCTCGGGCCGCGTGTAGGCGATGAAGTAGTAAGCGTGCCCGAGCTCGTGGTGCGCGGTGTTGAACCACCATTGGTTCGGCTCGACGCTCATGAGCGAGCGGATGTCGTTCTCCAAGTCCACGTGCCAGCACGAGGCGTGGGAATTCTTCAGGCGCGCTTCGCCCGGTTTCGCGGGGAACAGGTCGGACTTGGTCCAAAAGCTCGCGGGCAAATTCGGAAACCCGATGCCGACCCAGAACTGCTCCGCGGTCTTGGTCACCCACGCCGGATCGCGCTTCTCGAAATAGGAGTCGAGCTTGGCCGCGTCCACGAGGCCGCCCCATTCCTGCGCCCAGCGGTTGTTGAGCCAGTGCGCCGGAATGCGCTTCGGCACGGGCTGGCCGAACTTCTTTGCCAGCTCGTGCTTCGCCCACGTGTGGAGCTGGAGGTAGAGCGGACGCAGCTCGCGGAGGAATTCGTCGTTCAGTTTCACCATCTCCGCGGCGCTCATACCGTAACCGGCCGTCTGCAGCGCGAAGTAGTCGGCGTGACCCAACTCACGGGCGCAGCCGTTGCGTAGGCCAACAAGATTCACGAGCCCAGGCTTCAGCGCGGGGCCGGTGAGCTTCGAGGCTTCCCACGCGGCGCGGCGGGCGGCGAGGTCGGTGGACTTGCTGAGGATGCGGTCGAGGTCGTTGGCAACGACGTTCGAGCCGCCCAGTTTGAACTGGAAGCCGTTGAGCGTGGAGTTCTGCGCGGTCTCGGCGGCGATACGCTTCGCGACGAGCTCGGGATTCGTCATCGGCCCCTCGGCGGCGTTGAGCAGCGCCTTTTCCAACTGGCGGATCTGGAGCTCCGTGAGGTCGCCGCGCTGGGCGAGCAGTTCCTTCGCCTCGCGGATGATGGCGGGGTTGCCGTTGAAGGCCGCGCGGGCCTTGCCGGCGACTTCGGCCGCCGCGTCGTGCTCGGGCTTCACGTCGGTGGCGGCCTTCCACTGCGCCTCCTGCTCGATGCGGGAGAGCGACTGGTAACCCGAATTGACGAGACTGAGGAAGCGGTCGGCGCGTTCCTGCACGGGCGCGGCGGCGAGAAGAACCGTCGGGGCCAGCAGCGCAAGCAGCGCCGCGGAGCGGAGATTCAGCATGGGGTGACGCTACCGGCGTTGGCGGGTGGAGCAAGCCGGCGGAACGGGGTTACGGCGGTTGCGGCCACCCGCAACGGTCCGTTCCCAGAAACAGTTCGCGCCTGGTCACGGTGACTCCCGGCAGGATGCCGGCGGCACTTTGGCTGCGGCCCAACAGCTCCGGCTTTGTTTTGTCGGCGGCCCTTGTTAGCGTCTCCGCCCTCGTGACCTTGCAGGAAGAAATCCAGCGCCGGCGCACGTTTGCGATCATCTCGCATCCCGATGCCGGCAAGACGACGCTCACCGAAAAGCTGCTGCTCTACGGCGGCGCGGTGCAGCTCGCCGGTTCCGTCACCGCGCGCAAGAACCAGCGCGCCACCACGTCGGACTGGATGGAGCTGGAGAAGAAGCGCGGCATCTCGATCAGCTCAACGGTGCTGCAGTTCGAGTATTCCGGCTTCCGCGTGAACCTGCTCGACACGCCCGGCCACAAGGATTTCTCCGAGGACACCTACCGCGTGCTCACCGCCGTGGACGCGGTGATCATGGTCATTGACGCCGGCAAGGGCGTGGAGAACCAGACCCGCAAGCTCTTCGAGGTCTGCGCCCGGCGCGGCGTGCCGATCTTCACCTTCATGAACAAGC
The DNA here is from genome assembly GCA_903910585.1 of uncultured Verrucomicrobiota bacterium. Classification (GTDB taxonomy): domain Bacteria; phylum Verrucomicrobiota; class Verrucomicrobiia; order Limisphaerales; family UBA9464; genus CAIWAH01. The sequence continues at coordinate 18,790 of CAIWAH010000048.1, read as the reverse complement.
TCGACCGTCCGGCGCGTGATCCGATCGCGCTGATGGACGAGCTGGAAGCCGTGCTGGGAATCAAGTCCTGCGCCATGAACTGGCCGCTCGGCAACGGGGCGGAATTCCGCGGCGTGTATGATCGCGCCGAGAAGAAGGTCCACCTGTTCGAGCGCGTGGTCGGCGGCAAATACCGCGCCGCGGTCAACGTGACCGGCCTGGAGGATCCGCTGGTGCGCGAGAAGCTCGACGAGCAGACCTACGCCACCGTCCGCGAACAGATCGAGATGATCGAATTGGCCGGCGCCGGGTTCGATCACGCCCAGGTGCTGGCCGGCAAGCTGACTCCGGTCTTCTTCGGTTCCGGCGTGAACAACTTCGGCGTGCAGCTCCTGCTCGACAGCTTCCTCCAGTATTCCGCCCCGCCCCGCGGCCGTTCGGTGCCGGAGCTGAACTGAACCCGCCCTCAACGCGGGGTCGCGGCGGATACCCGGGAAGGATTTGGCACCTCCAGTGCCTGATGCCGGAGCAGGCGCCAGGCCGCGGCCCGCTCCGACGAGGCGATGGGAGATGCCCGGCCTCAACCTCCTTGGTGCCGCGGCAATCCGCGCTCTCCTGCTCCACCACCACTCAGGGCGGAAGCACCACGACCCGGAAGAACCGGGCCGTTTCGGCGGCCGGCACCGCCGTTTCGCGGCTGCTCTCGGTCGCCGTTGCGGTGTGCTGGGTGGCTTCCAGCCATTCGCTGAAGTTACCGGAGGTTTACAGCCGGTTCCGCGAGAAGACGCTCGCCGGTTCGCGCGGACGATCCATGCTGGGGCCATGACGCGACGCCGGCTGATCCCCCTCTTCCTGCTGTGCCTGACCCTCGGGGGACGCGCCGAGGAGGCGACGAATCCGCCGGTCGCCGATGTCGGCGCCGCTGCCCGGGTGGCCGGACTCCAGTTCACCGACGCGGAGTTGAAACTGCTCGCGCCGGGAGTGTCCCAGCGGACGGAGCGTGGCTTTGCCGAACTGCGGGCGCGTCGATTTCCCAATTCGCTCCCGCCCGCCGGGGTCTTCGATCCGCGACCTTCAGGCTTCCGCTTTCCGGTGGCGAACGATGACTTCCGTTGGGCGCCGCCCGCGGGTGTAACCCGGCCGAAGAATCCCGAGGACCTCGCGTTTCTTTCAGTCGCGGAATTGGCCGCGTTGCTCCGCTCGCGGCAGGTCACTTCCGAGGAACTCACCTTGCTGGCGCTCGGCCGGCTGCGGCGTTACGGACCGGCCTTGCACTGCGTCGTCAGCCTGACCGAGGAGCGTGCGCTTGCGGCCGCGCGGGCCGCGGACCGGGAGCTGGCTGCGGGCAACTGGCGCGGTCCGCTCCACGGCCTTCCCTACGGCGCGAAGGATCTGCTCGCCGCCCGCGGAGCGCCCACCACCTGGGGCGCGACGCCGTTCACCAACCAGGTCTTCGACTCGGACGCGACGGTGATCCGGAAGCTGGAGACCGCGGGCGCGGTGCTCGTGGCCAAACTCAGCCTCGGCGAACTCGCGATGGGCGACGTGTGGTTCGGTGGCAAGACGCGGAATCCGTGGCAGCCGGACAAGGGTTCCAGCGGCTCTTCGGCCGGTTCGGCGGCGGCGGTCGCCGCGGGCCTGGTGCCGTTCGCGCTGGGCTCGGAAACGCTCGGGTCCATTGTCTCGCCCGCCACGGTCTGCGGCGTCACGGGGTTGCGGCCGACCTTTGGCCGCGTGAGCCGCACCGGGGCGATGACGCTCTGCTGGTCGCTCGACAAGCTCGGTCCGCTGGCCCGCACCGCCGAGGATTGCGCCCTCGTGCTGGAGGTCATCCGGGGTGCCGACGGCGAGGATCGCTCCGCCGTGGATGCGCCCTTCGCCTTCGCCGCGGGACGCGAGCTGCGGACGTTGCGGCTCGGTTTCCTGGAAGCGGACCTCAGCCGGCCGCACGGCAACTTCACGAACAACCAGACCGCGTTGAACGCCCTGCGTTCCCTGGGGGCGGAGCTGAAGCCGGTCGCCCTGCCCGACCTGCCGGCGGGTCCGCTCTGGAGCATCCTGGAGGTGGAGAGCGCCGCGGCGTTCGACGAGCTCACCCGGTCGAATCTCGACGACACGCTGGTGCAGCAGGGATCGGGCAACTGGCCCAACCTGTTCCGCAGCGCGCGTTTCATCCCGGCGGTGGAGTTCGTCCAGGCCACGCGTCTGCGGATGGAGCTGATGACGGCCATGGACGCGCTGTTCCGTGGGCTCGACGTGCTGGTCGTCCCGGCGTGGGACGGCAACGCGCTGCTATTTTCAAACATGACCGGGCATCCTTGCGTGGTGGTGCCCAACGGCGACAAGTCCGGCGGCGCCCCGGCGAGCCTGTGCTTCCTCGGCAAACTTTTCGGCGACGGCGCCGCGCTCGAGGCGGCCGCGGCCTACCAACGCGCCACCGCGTGGCATCGGCAGCGGCCGGATCTGAGCAAGCTCGCGGCACCGTGATCGGACGCCACGGCCTCAACGCGTCCGCACGTCGCTGGGTTCGGCCACGAACTCGGCAAAGCGGCTGGTGTGGACCGCGAAGGTCAGGTCCACGGATTGGGTGTCGGTCCATTCCCGGAACGTCAGGTGACGCGGATGATGCCAAAGCCGGCGACCGTGATTGTCGCGGGCTTCGACGAGGGTGAGGCTCACGCCCGGTTCCCTGCGCGTGAGTCGCGCCTGCACTTTCCAGTCGCGATCATCTGCACCCTGCCGCACCTGGGTCAGCACGAATTCCCGTCCACCAATCGTCCGCCGGAGGTCCAGCAGTTCACCGTTCACGCCCGGCAAGGGCAGGGTCTTGAACGTCGTGAGCTCATCCTCGGCGAAGCCCTCGTTGCGGGAGAATTCAACTTTCAGGCGCCACGGCTGACCGGCCCAGGGAGCCGGTTCGAGCTTGAGCGACCAGCCGTTCTGCGACCCCAGCCAGTCAATGGGCTGAGCGTTCAGCGCATGTCCTTCGAGATCGGTGAGCCGGGCGTTGAGCGGGAACCACGTCCGGTTGGGCACGCCGTTGCTGAGAGTGAGAAAATCGAGCCGGGCCGTGGGCACGGAATTGCTTCTGGCCGGCACAAGGCTGAAGCCCGAGTGACGTTCCAGTCCGGTGGTAAAGGTGGTCAGCGTGAATGCGAGCTCGCCGTCCCGGACGGTCTGCGGCAGCGGCGGCGCCATTGTGGTGTTGGTGAGTTGGAGAGGACGCGGATTGGGCAATTCCAGTTCCAGCACCGGCCGGTAACAGTTCGACCCGCGGTCGTAGTGCTGGGCGATCAGGCGCAGCCGCCGGCCATGACGGGGAAAGGCCCCGTAATCGAGCCGCAGCCCGGTCGCACCGTTGGTGGCCGCGAGTTGAAGGAAATTGAAGTCGGCCGCAACGAGTCCGGATTCATCCGCCAGATCCCAGCGGTAGCTTTCCTCGGGCGAAACGGTCCGGTCGGTGCGGAACCACAGCAGGAAGGCCGGCCCTTGGCTGGGCCAGTCCCGTCCCCAGCCCTCCGACGGCAGCCGCCGGGCCAGGAACGCGGGCAGCGGCCAATGTTCCCAGAAATGCTTGAGCGGCGACGGGTGATTCGTGCCGTAGGTCGCGCCGACGTAACGCAGCCGCGTGCCGTCCGGCAGGGGCCATTCACGCGGGACGGTTGCGGTCCGGGCCAGCACCGCGATGACGGCGAGCAGGACGGCGAGGCCGATCCAGCGGGCGGTGGTGGGGAAGTTCAAGTGAGGCCAGGCTCCGGAGACGCCTGCCTCCGACGCGGCGGGTCCGGCGGAATTCACCGGGAACCCGGTTTGCCGGGGGATTTGCGGGCGGCGGGTTCGCGTCTGCCCGCCGTCCGGTTCGGGAGTTCATTTGTTTTCCGATTCCGGCCGTGGTGTCGTCGGCGACGTGAGCCTGCTGGCAAAACTCCGCGGACTGTTCTTTCGGAACGCGGCTCCCGTGCCCGAGCACTTGCGCCGGGGGCGGTTGGGCGAGGAGGCGGCCCGACGTGAGCTGGAGCGGGCCGGACTCACGTTTCTCACCGCGAATTACCGTTCGCCCCACGGCGAGCTCGACCTCGTGTTCCGCGACGGCGATTGCCTGGTGTTCGTCGAGGTGAAGACCCGTTCCTCGGAAGATTGGGTCCGTCCCGCGGCGGCGGTGGACGCGCGCAAACGCCGGGCGCTGTCGTTGACCGCCGAGGATTACCGTCGGCAGCTCCGCGACCCACGGGTCAAGTGGCGCTTCGACGTGGTGGAAGTGCTGCTCGCCGACGGTGCGGTCCGGGAAGTGCGCCACGTCGTGAATGCCTTCGCCGCGGACACCCGCCGGCCTCGCCGACGGTGAGGCTGAAGACCGGCGCCCGCGTGTTTGCGAAGGCAGCTCTCGGTGCCTGGACTCAACCCGAACTCCGGATTGAAATTTCGCACCAGCGCCACGGGGCAGGCCAACGGCCTGCAACAAGTCAGCCCGGGGCAACGCCCTTGGCTGGCTGGGGCCGCTCTTTCAGAGCTCCAACTTCGGGTTTCGGACTCAGTCCGCGACTTCCGCGGTCACGGTGAGTTGCACGGCGGCATCCAGCGGCATGTCGCTGATGCCCACGGCCAGCCGGGCGTGGGCGCCGCGTTCGCCGAAGACCGCGTTGAACAGTTCCGAGGCGCCGTTCAGCACCAGCGGATGGCCGCGAAATCCGGGCGCGCAGTGGACGTAGCCCTCAACGCGCACCAGCCGGCGGACCTTTTCGAGATCGCCGGCCGCGGCCTTGAGCTGCGCGAGGACGTTGAGCGCGCACTGGCGGGCGGCCTCGTAGCCCTGCTCGACCGTGAACTCCGCGCCCAATCGGCCCGCAAAGGCAATCCGGCCGTCGCGCCACGGAAGCTGTCCGGAAGTGAACACCAGGTTGCCCGTGCGCACCCACGGTTCGTAGGCCGCCACCGCGGCCGGTGCCGGCGGTAGCGTGAGACCGAGAACGTGAAGGCGTTGTTCGGCGGTCATGGGCTCAGCGCGGCAGCGGGGTTTCGAGTTCGGCCAGCGCGTAGGCCATCACCGCCAGCGCGGCGGTGCAGCGGCGCAGGGCCTGCGGGTCCACCTTGTCCACGGTGTCGGCGTCGGTGTGGTGGAACCAGAAGTAGTTGTTCGGCTTGAGCCGCAGTCCCAGCGACGGCACGCCTTCCTCCAGCAGCGGGGTGAGATCGGCCTCGCCGGCACCCAGGCCGAACTCGCCGGCGCCGAGCGCTTCGCCGAGAAATGCCGTGATGCCGCGGATGAGCTCCCCGCCGCGTTCACTGCCGGTGAAACCGTAGCCGGACGGTTCATACGTGCCGCTGTCGGTCTCGATGCCGGCGACGTGGCGGGCGAGTTCGGCGCGGTGGGCGTCGCGGTAGGCCTTGGCGCCGCCGAGCCCGAACTCCTCGTTGGTCCACAGCACCAGCCGGAGGGTTCGCCGCGGCGTGAGGCCGGCTTCCTTGAGCAACCGCAACACTTCCCACGCGGCGATGCAGCCGCCGCCGTCGTCTAGGGCGCCCTGGCCGACATCCCACGAGTCGAAATGCCCGCCGATGACGACGATCTCCTCCGGCTTTTCCCGCCCGCGAAGTTCCGCGATGACGTTGGCATCCTCGACTTCCTCACCGAAGGCCGCGGAAAGCTTCAGGCGCAGCACGGGCGTCTGGCCGCGGCCCTGCAGGCGGGCGAGGCGTTCGACGTCTTCGGTCGCGAGGCCGGCGTGGGGAATCTTCGGCACCGCGTCGTCGTAACGCATCATGCCGGTGTGCGGCGTGCGCAGGGAGAATGGCGTGATGCTCCGCGTGGCGCTGGCCACCGCGCCGACCTTCGCGGCCTCGACGGCGCCGCTCCAGCGATAGCGCACGGAGTCGCCGTAACCGGTGTAAGGCGCGTTGAAGATCACGATGCGCCCTTTGGCTTCGGCGGCGCGGTTGGTGAGCTCGGCGAAGCCGGAAACCACCAGCACAGGCGCCGTGATGCCTTCGGGCGGCGTGGCGGCGGTGCCGCCGAAACCGAGCACCGGCAGTTTTTCGGCCCGAGGCGAAACCAGCTCCGCGCTTTCCTCACCGCGGGTCCAGCGGCGGACCTTAACCGGTTCGCGCCGGACGTTTTCCAGGCCGTCGGCCTTGAGCTTGGCCAGCGCCCAGTCCACGGCTGCGGAAAGGTTCGTCGAGCCGGAAGGACGTGCGCCGAAGGTGTCGCACAGTTCCGCGAGCCGCAGGTGACCGACCCCGGAATTGGTCGCGACCGCGACGAGGCGCTGGAGCTGGCCGACCAGTGCGGCCGGCAGCGGCACCGCGTTGGTCGCGGGACCGCGGTGCGTCGGGGCGGCCTTCGGATCGTCCTTGAGCCGGCGGAGCTTCAGGTCGCGGATTTCGCCGGTGGTGCTCCAGGTGGCGATGCCGAAGGGCTTGCTCAGTTCGATTTCCCCCGGGCGCAGCGACACCTCGACGTCGGTGATGTCTGCGTTGATGACCTGCTCGTCGTCCAGCCACAGGCTGAGATTCGTCGCGGTGACGGCCAAGCGGAACCGATACCATTGGCCGGTCTTGAAGTTGCGGTATTGGGTCGTGTCGTTCTGCGAGGCGTCCTGGTTGTTGAGCGAGGAGATGCCCACCACGGCGCCGCCCCAGCCGCCCAGCACCAGCGTGGCGTGGGAATCGCGCACCGGAAACGTCAGGCCGCAGAAAAAGTCCTGTCCCATCGTGCGCCGGGCCTCGAAGGCGACCTCGTAATCCACCGTGGGCACGGGATTGGTGTAGTTGATCCCCGTGAGGATGCCCTGGTTGAGCACGAGGGCGCCGTCCTTCACCTCGATCTCGCCGCCGCCGCCGAACTTGGTCGGGGTCCAGCCGGCGAGGGTCTTGCCGTCGAAGAGCGGCTGCCAGTCCGCGCCAAGGGCAACGGACGAAACGGTGAGCAGGAGGAGGAACAGCGTGCGCACGCCGCGCAGCTTGACATGGGACCGCGCCGGAGGGCAGAGCGAAGTCATGGGACTCGATGCCGTGGAACTGGTGATGGCCATGGAGGAAGAATTCGGAATCGAGATTTCCGCCGCCGCCGCGGAACAGATGGGGACACCCCGGGACGTCATCGAGTGGCTGGTGACTGCGCAAGAACGAGGCGAGCTGTTCCGGCCACCGCCACCGCGGAAGACGGGCTGGTTCGTCACCAACCACGCCCGCTCGCCGGATCCGGCCGTGGTGCGCCCCAAGCTGTCGCGGGATGAAATCGCCGGGGCTGTCCGCCGGATCGTGCTCGAACAGTTGGCCATCCACCCCGACCAATACCGTGAAGACGGACGCTTCGTGGAGGACTTCGGGGTGGATTGACCGGGCTGGCCGCGAGTGGCTCACGGGCGCCGCCCGGGCCGGACGCGAAAGAATGCGTTCGTCTGTGAGTTTGCGTCGGGAGTGAACTCAACGGCACCGGAGGCATTCGCCGTTCCGCGGGCGACTTCCTGCCACTCGTCGCTCTCGGCGAGGCTCATTCGCGACTCGAGCACATAGTCCCGTGCGGTCAGTCCGGGACGGAGTTCCAGCCGAAGCTGTTGGAGCGTTAGGACGGCGCGCAGTCGGGGCAGGGAGTCTGCCGCGTCCGGCGCCGTGCCGAACAGCAGCTCATCTTCATTGGCCACGCCGTCGCCATCGTCATCCGCCGCCGCCGCGAGCAGGGTGGGCCGAGCCACCGTGGCGGCGGTGACCGCAACTTGCCCCACCCAGCGCACCCCGGCGTTCGTCGTGGCGAAGAAGAGTTCGCCTGGGGGCACATCCACCACCCCGAACCAGCCGTTCGCATCAGTGCGCGCCGTCCGGTTCACCGCACCCGACAGTTGGACGAGGTTCCCGTCCGCCTGGGGCAACTGGGCCAGCAGGTGGCCCTTGGTGGGCGCGGATTTCCAGGGCATTTCCGGCACGTCGGCCCATTCGGTGAACAGCGGCGGATTCGTATCACCGGGCAGACCGGCCGTGAGTTGGTGGAGGAACTGGGCGCGGGTGGTGCCATCGCTGGCCGGCGCGGCATACGAATACATCACCATGCCGTCGGCCGGACCCTGCGTGGCCGCGGTGCGGGTCGAGCGCAGTTGCCGCAGCGAGTCAGCGGGAGTGTTCAGGTAGGTGGCCGCGCCGAGCGCGACGTGCCGCTGGTAACGGTGGTTCTTCGCGAACGTGCTCCAGGCGCTCCAGTCCGCGCCGTTCTGCGGCTGGCGGAAGTAGGCCATCGGCACATTGAGGTCGAGGATGCCTTCCTGCATCCAGGCCCGCCAATCCTGCAGCACGTCGGTGTAGGCGGCCGAGGAGGTCCATTGCGCCGTGCTGGTGATGCCCGGCGCGAACGTGATCGTCGCCGCGGAAACCTTTACCGCGGGTCTCACCGCGGCCGTGGCGAGATACACCCGGCGCACCAGCGCGGTCACCTGGTCGCGGCGGAACTGCCGCCAAAGCAGGTCCTCGGGCAGCGGCGTGCCGGCCCGGCCGTAGATCCGCCGGAAGCGCTCCAGCGCCACCGGGTGGTAACCCCACTCGCGACCGGCGTAGCGCACGTAGTCGAAGTGCAGGCCGTCCACCGCGTAACGCGTCACAAGATCGAGCGCGACGTTGAAGGTGTGCTCCTGCACCGCGGGATGCGCGGGGTCGAAGGCATAGTTCGCGCCGTCCCATTTCGCGCCGAGGTTGTTCTGCGTGAGCCAGTCCGGATGCCGCCGGTAAGGATGGGCAGCCTGAGGTGGCTGGCCGTTCTGCGAATTCCAGATGTTGTAGGTGACGATCCAGGCGTGGACCTCGAGCCGCTGCGTCCCGCCGCTCGTGTCGTGCGCCAGGCGGAGCAGTTCGGCGAGCGGGTCAAACGACTGCGGGGAGACGTCCGATGCCTTGGGTTCGAAGGCGGAATTGTAGTAGGCGTCACCGCGCTTGCGGACCTCGACAAACAGGGCGTTGAAGTTGCCGGCCCGGGCGTTCGCAACCAGTTGGGCGACCTCGGACGCATTGCGCAGGCCGGCATGAAACGTGTCCACCCACCAGCCCCGCAGCTCGGGGGTGGCCGACATCGCGGGGTTTGTCCCGAGACCAAGCCAAAGGATCAGGACTCCGACTGCGCGCCGCATGGCGGGGACGTTAGGGGACGCGGCGGTAGGGACAAGTCCGCGGGGAATTTCCGCGGCCGGTCAGCGCCGCCGAAGCCGCAGCCAGCCCACGAGCCCCAGCACCGCGATGCCCGCGGCGTAGGTCAAACCCTCGGGCACCACGGCGACCGTGGGGAGGGTGCCGCTGAACAGCGGGGGATGCACCTCGACGTCGGCGCTCAGATTCTTGACGGCCACGGCGCCCTCAAGCGCACCGGCGGTGCTCGACAGGGTGGCGTTCGGCGCCAGCACCGCCCCGTAGAAGCTCTTGTTCATCGAGATGCTCGTGGCCTCCGTGAAGTTCCACAGCACCTTCCCGGTCGCGCTGGTGCCGATGAAACTGCCGACAAAGTTGCCGCCCGCGATGTAGCTGATGGCGGATCCGTCCACGTTGATCAGCACGGCCGCCGGCGAGGTGCCGTTCAGGTCGAGGTCAATCTGCTGGACGAGGCTGCTGTTGAAGAGCGTGGCGGCCTCCGTGGCGGAGAGATTGAACACGGCCACGTTGTCCGACCCGAGGCTGGTGCCGACCTCAAACGTCGCGGCGCCCGGCTGTCCGGTGGGCAGGGTCAGCGTGCTGTTCGCGGCGAAGGTGTCGTAGTGGGCGGACTCGGCGGCGATGCCGCTGAAAACGGACGGGAAATCAAAGGCCGGGGCGCCCGTCTGGAGGGAGCCGCCGCCGTTGAGGTTCAGCAGGCGGCCGCCGGACAGGGTCACCTGATTCCCGCTCTGCGTCGCGCCGGCGGGCACGTAAACGCTCCCGGAGTTGAGCTGGAGGGCGTTGCCGCCCACGATTGAGCCCGCGATCGCGAAATTGATCTGGGACGGCGCGGAACTGTAGTTCACGCCCACGTTGAACGAGTTTCCGTAGGCGAGACTGCCGATCACTGCGCGGCCTTCCACCTCGGAAACCTTCGTGAGCTCGCCGCTGACGATCAGGTGATACTCGCTGAGCCACGACGAGGCGCGGGCGGAAATCGTGCCTGCGACCACCGCGACGGCGATTGCGCAAACTGGGATTCGGAAGTTCATCGGACGCTCCTTGGCCGGCAGCGTGGAACGGCTGCCGGGTGCGGATGAGGATGCGTGCGCGAAGCCGGCCGTCAAAACGACGACTGTCAAAACGCAGTCACGGGCCCGGTTGCGTCCGCCGCCCGCAGGGATCAGGCGGCCCGCAGATCTTCAGCTCGCAGCCGCCTGGTAGAGGGCGCAGACCGCGCCGGCCGGGTCGCGGATCACGGCGAACCGGCCCGTGCCGGCGTCCCGCGGCGGGGTCAGCCGGGTTCCGCCGGCCGCCTCGCAGGCCCGGAGGCTTTCGTCGAGGTTGGCGACGGTGATGTAGAGGAGCCACTGCGCGGGGAGGGCGGCATTTGAACCGCGGGCGTGGCAGATTCCGGCCACCGGCACCTCCGCGCCCGGAGGCTTCATGCAGTAGTCATTGTAGCCATCCATCTCGACGGCTTCGGCATTCCAGCCGACGACCTGCTGATAGAAGGATCGCAGCGCCTCCGCGTCGGGAACGGTGAGGTCGAACCAGCCAACATGGCCGCAGGTGGGGGTGCTCATGGGGATCGGAAGTGGGAATTTGGCGGTGTCAGCTGAAATCTTTCCGCCGCTGGCCGGTGCCCGCGCCTAACGGACGTGGACGAACTCGGTCGAGTTGAGCAGGGCCCAGCAGACGCTCGCGAGGCCCCGTTCGCGGGCTGCCGCCGCGGCACGGCGCTGTTCGGCGGCGCTGGTGGGACGGCCGAGGGCCAGTTCGTAGGCGGCGGAGACGGCCCGGGCAGAGTCGCCGCCGGCGGCCGCCAGGGCCCGGTCGGCGAGGGCCGCCGCCTGGCGTTGCACGAAGGATCCGTTCATGACGCTGAGGGCCTGAAGGGGGGTCGTGGTCACGCCGCGGCGCGGCGTTCGCACGGAAGGGTCGGGGCAGTCGAACGCGTCCAGCAGCGGTTCCTTCCCGGAGTTGATGTTCATCCGGTAGAGCGTGCGTCGATTGAACTCGGGCTCTCCGCGGTCGAACAGGTGGTAGAAGGTCGCACCGTATTCCGTGGTGGTGAAGGGCCGGAAACTCGGGCCGCCCAACGCCGGGTTGAGCTGGCCGCTGACCGCCAGCATCGCGTCGCGGACGGCCTCGGCTTCGAGCCGCCGAGGGGTGAAGCGCCACAGCAGCGTGTTGTCGGCGTCCTTCGCGGCCGCCAAGGCAAACGCAGCGGTCGGCTTGCCGTCGGGCTGGCCGCTTCCCGATGACTGCCGATAGGTGGCCGAGGTCAGGATGATCCGGTGCAGCGCCTTCACGCTCCAGCCGCGGGCGATGAATTCGGAAGCCAGCCAATCGAGCAGTTCCGGATGGCTGGGCCGGGTGCCGCTCAGCCCGAAGTCGCTCGGCGTCGTCACCAGGCCCTGGCCGAAGTGAAATTGCCAGACACGGTTGGCCAGCACGCGGGCAGGCAGCGGGTTGCGCGGGTCGGCGAGCCAGTCCGCGAACCGCCGCCGCCGTTCGGACTCCGGCGCGTCCGGTGCCAGTCCCAGCTCGCCGGGCACCGCGGCGAACAGCGACAGTGCTCCCGGTGCCACGATGTCACCGGCCTTTCTCACGTCGCCGCGGAGGAGGACCTTGGTCGGTTCCGGCTGCTGCCGCACGCCCGCGTAGGCGAGCGGACCGGACTTGCTGGCGGCCTTCACCGCCTCGGACGCGCGGGCAACTCGGGTCAGGGCTGCTTCGCGGGCCGTCCGCTCGCCGGCCGTCAGCTGGGCCAGCATCGCCTCCGTCGTCACCGAAAATCCGCCCGCGCGGAAGGCGGCGGCCACTTCCTGCGCATCCAGCGCCCGGTCATGAAGCGCGGCCTGCCGGAGGGCACCGGTGAGCCAGGGCTTGGTGCCGCCCAGATGACGGCGGCCCAGCGTGACCCGCGCGTCGCCGGCCCGGAAGGTCACCAACGGTCCGGCGACGTAGGGTTCGCCGTAGGGCTGGCCATTGCGGTAAAGGGCGACGCGGTTGTCGGCGGAATACACGGCCGCCAGATGCACCCACGTTCCCGGCGCTGCGGACTCCTCGGGCGCAGCGACATCGCGGGTGCGCGCGAAACCTTCGCTGCCGGCCATCCACTTCCGGGGCTGGCGTTCACCGAACACGAGGGCGTCGAACTGCCGGCCGTCGGCCGTCTCCAGCGAAATGGCCGCCCCGCCGGATTGCCCGAGGTCGCTGAGCGACACCCATGCTTCCAAGGTCTTTTCGCGGATCTCCCGATCCAGCGGCGGAGACTGGAAGTAGGCCCCGGCCCGCGGCAACTGGAGCTGGCCATCGGCGATCGCGGCACCGTCGAAGGGCTGTCCCTCCGGCATCGCGGCCGTGGCGCGGGCGAAGTCCCAGCGACGGAAGGGCACCGGGCCGGGTTCGGTGGACCGGCCCGGTGACTGGAGGCTCAGGGCACGGCGGGTTCCTTCCGCCTCGATCCGGGAGACTTCGGCCTGGGCTTCGTTGAGTTCCCGCTTCGCCCGGGCCACACGTTCCTCGCGGAACTTCGCCTCGGCGGCGCCTTCGGTGGCACGATCGCCGTGTTTCACGCCGTCGAAGACCGACTTCAGCCGGTAGTAGTCGGTCAGCGGAATCGGGTCGAACTTGTGGTCGTGGCACCGGGCGCAGTTGACCGTGAGTCCGAGAAAGGTCTGGCCCACGGTTCCCAGCAGGTCCTCGAGCTCGTCCTCGCGGGTGAGCGCCCGCTGGGTCGCATTGGCCTGGGAATTGCCGGCCTGGTCCCACGGACCGCAGACCAGCAGGCTCGCGGCGATGATGCCGTCGGCCGTGACCGGCTCGAGCACATCGCCGGCGACCTGCTCGCGCATGAAGCGGTCGTAGGGCTTGTCGGCGTTGAAGGCGCGGACGACGTAATCGCGGTAAGGCCACGCGTGATCCCGGGGGCGGTCGTATTCGAAGCCCTGGCTTTCGGTGAAGCGGACCACGTCGAGCCAGTGCCGCGCCCAGCGTTCCCCGTAGTGCGGCGAGGCCAGCAGGCGGTCCACCAGACGACCGTAGGCCGCGTCCGCCGGGCTGCCGGTGGTCTCGCTGCCGGCCGGTTCCGCCGCGCACTCGCGGACGAACGCCTCGACCTCGGCCGGAGTGGGCGGCAGACCGATCAGGTCGAAATATACGCGCCGGACCATTTCCCGCGGGGTGGCCGGCGGGCTCGGCGAAAGGCCATTCGTGCGGAGCGTGGCGCGGATGAAGGCATCCACGGGATGCCCGATCGCCGGGACCTCCGGCCGGCGCAGCGGCTGGTAAGCCCAGTGGGTTCGTGCCCGTTCCTGCGGATCGCCCTTCGTCTCGCCGCGCCCGGTCAGGACCGCGACCGTGCAGGCCAGGCCGACCACGACCGGTTGCAGCAGTTGGCGCAGGCGCAATGACATGGGACGACGCCGGAGATTGGCACCGAACCCGCCCGTGGCCCAAGCGCGGAATTGGGCCGTGTCGGTCCGCGGCCGCCGGGGCCGTTGAATGTCCGGCGGCGGGCCGCGTCTGGTGGCGCGGAAGGTCCGGTGCCGTGGTTGGCGGAAGTCCGGTTGACCGGGCCGGGGCCTTCCACTTGATTCCGCCGCATATGAACGACCTGCGTCCGCTGTCCCTCCTTTCCCTGGCCGCTGCTGCCGCCCTCTTCGGGACCGGCTGCGCTTCCGGCGTCAAAAACCCGTCCGGCGTGCCCGTGACCGTGATGAAGCCCGACGAACAGGGCTTTGTCGCCGGCACCGGCATCGAGTCGCAGGACCTCGTGGCCGTGACCGACAAGATGGCCCGCAGCGTCCTCAACACCGCCGAGATCAGGAATTTCGCCGGCGGCCCGCCCCGCGTAGCGCTGCTGCCCGTGAACAACGAGACGCGGTTCGCGATCAACAAGGACATCTTCCTCACGCGCATCCGGGTGCAGCTAAACTCCAAGGCCAACGGTCAGGTCCGCTTCCTCGCCCGCGAGGCGCTGGCTGACCTGGAGAAGGAACGGCAGCTCAAGCGCGAAGGCTCGCTGACCTCGACCACGAACCCGAACGTGCAGGAGTTCAAGGGCGCCGACTTCTTCCTCACCGGCAAGCTCTCCGGCCTGACCACCAAGACCAAGGCCGGCACGAGCGACTACATCCTCTACAGCTTCCAGCTCATCGACGCCCGCACCTCGGACATCCTCTGGGAAGACTCCGCGGAGGTGAAGAAGCAGGGGCTCGAGGATGCGGCGTATCGCTGATTGAGACCCAATCAGCTGTGTCCGGCATGAATGTCCAGTTCCCAGGTTTCTCGATAGCGCTTGAACCAGATTGGTATGACGTCACGCATGAGGTCGAAGGCGAAAACCCACCGATCACCATCGCGAAGCCTGAAGGGTGGGGAGCACTACAGTTTTCGGTCGCAAACTACCGCTCTGGCGCCATTCCAAACCCAAGCACTGAGGACTTGCGCACGTTGCTTTTTGAGTTTGCTGAGAGAAACCGCTTAGGAATGGCCCATGATATCTGTGTCGAAGAGAACTCGCTGCTTTTGGCAGCAGCAAGTTTCCGCCCCGATCTCTGGATGCGGGCGTGGTATGTTTCAAACGGCTGAAGTGTTGCCTTTGTTACTTTCACATGTGAATACGACCAGGCGAGCAAGGAGCTTCCTGACTGTGAGCGGATGGTGCGCACTATCGCATTCGACTGATTACAGAAGTTGTTTTACCTCCGATGCTTTCTCGTTTCGAAAATAGGCAGCTGTTTGTCGCTGCCCCGCGTCTGCCCGCTTCAACGGCCCGCTGATTCATGATGTTCCCTGCTCCAGCTTTCTGTGTCCGCCTGGTCAGCCTGCTGGTCTTGGCACTGGCCCTTTCCGGCTGCGCCGGCCTGTCGCCTGAGAAGCAGGCTGAGCGCAACCGCCAGCTCGACGACTATCGCGCCGGCCTCAGGGCGTTGCGCGGGGGCGATCTCCTCACTGCCCGCCAGCGGTTCGACAACGCCACCCTCACGCTGGGCGGCCTGAGCGTGGGCGACAAGACGGCCAAGGAAGCCCGCAACTACTTCAAGGAGGAGTCCCGGAAGAACTTCCGCGGCGAACCCTACGAGCGCGCGATGGCCTTCTACTACCGGGGCATCCTCTACTGGATGGACGGCGAACCGGACAACGCCCGAGCGTGTTTCCGCAGCGCCGCGGTGCAGGACATGGCCCCCGAGATCGGCATCACCGAGGCCGACTGGACCCTGCTCGATTACCTCGACGGCTTCGCCACCGTGAAGCTCCATGGGGACGGTAAGGACCAGCTCCAGCGTGCCCGCAAGGAATCCCGGATCAATCCGCCGCCCGACTACGATCCGCAGGCCAACGTGCTGGTCTTCTACGAATGCGGCACGGGGCCAACCAAATACTCGACCGGCGAATACGGAGAACAGCTCCGCTTCCGCACCGGCAGCGCGCCGGGCTCGCTCCTGCAACTGGTGGTGAACGGTCAGACCCACAAGTTCGGCCCCTACGACGACCTGACATACCAGGCCACCACGCGGGGCGGGCGGGTGATGGACCATGTGCTGGCCGGCAAGGCCGTGTTCAAGAGCGGCACCGATGCCTTTGGCGACGCCGCGGTGATCTCGGGCGCCATTCTGGCCGCGGGCGGTCAGGGCAGCCGGGGTGCAGCCGACGAGGTGGGCTTCGGCCTGCTCGCGGCGGGCCTCATCAGCAAGGCCATTTCCGCCGCCACGACGCCGTCCGCCGACACGCGCACCTGGGACAACCTGCCGAACTTCCTGGGCTTCGCCGCACTCCGCGTGCCGCCGGGAGCACATTCGTTGCAGGTGCAGTTCCAGAACCCGCAGGGTCAGCCGCTCACCACCCGCACGCTCGATTTTCAGGTCCTTGCCGGACGGGACACCGTCCTGTTCGTCAGCGACCGCAACCAGTGATTCCCACCGTATGAAGCCCATCCCCGTCCTCACCCTCGGAACCGCCGCGCTGCTGCTGGCCGGCTGCGCTGGCGGCGCCTACGCGCCCAAGAACGAGAACAAATACAATCAGGAGACGAACGCGAAGTTCGTGCTGATGGATTCCGGCGCGCAACGCTCCGTGACCACCGGCGGTCTGGAGGAGAAGACCCTAGCCGATGGGCGCCTCGAAGTCGGGGCGATCCTGCGCAACCGGGAAAACCGGCGTATCCAGGTGCAGGTGCAGTGCGTGTTCAAGGATTCGGCCGGCTTCAGCACCGGCGACGAGACGCCCTGGCAGGACGTGATCCTGACGGAGAACGGCCAGGAGACGGTGCGGTTCACCTCGATGAACAACCAGGCCACGAAATACACCGTGAGGGTCCGCCAGGCGCGCTGAGTCCGGGGAAGGCCGCCAAGGGGAAGAATTGGTGCGGACGAGAGGACTTGAACCTCCACCCCTTGCGGGACCAGATCCTAAGTCTGGCGCGTCTGCCATTTCGCCACGTCCGCGACGCCCGCGTAGGAAAGCGTTCGCGGCGAGCGGGCGCAAGTCACTGGTGGCCGGAGCTCCGGCGAGCGATCCGCCGAAAGCCCGTCACTTTCGCCGCCACACGTAGCGGAACATCAGCGCCCGCAGTGCGGCGGTGAGCGGGATCGCCAGTATGCCGCCGAGGATGCCGCCCAGCAGGGTGGTGCCGACCATCAGGGCCACGATGATCGTCATCGGGTGCAGGCCCACGCGGTCGCCGATGATCTTGGGCTGGATGACGAAGCCTTCGAGAGTTTGCACGATGGCGAACACCACCAGCACCAGCCCGGGATGCAGCCAGTCGCCGAACTGCACCAGGGCGATCACCAGCGCCAGCGTGCAGGTCGTGATGGCACCGAGGAACGGGATCATCGTCAGCACCGTGGCCATCAGTCCCAGCAGCAGCGCGTAGGGCAGACCGATCAGCAGGAAGCCGATGGTGTAGCAGATGCCGTCGCAGATCGCGACCAGCACCTGGCCGCGGAAGAACACCACCAGCGCGTCGTTGATGTTGCTGAGGATGAAGACGAGTTCGTCCTTCCACTTGGAATTGCTGACGGGGAGGTAGTTCGTCCACTGGCGCTCGATGCCGCGCTTCTCCAGCAGGAAGTAGAACGTATAGACGGGGATCAGCGCGAGGCCGGCCAGGATGCCGAACCACGAGGCCACCTTGCCGAACTGGCCCGCGAGCCATTTGCCGATGTCGGGTAGCACCGCGGCGAGCCAGCCGCCGGCGGACTTCAGGGCCCGCGGATCAAGGGCCTTCACCCACCAGGGCGAATCCGCGGTGGCCTCGGGCAGAACGGACAACAGGTTGGTGGACGCCACCGGAACTACCGGGTTGGTCAGCGTGACCGCATTCGTCGCCGGGCCGGGGGTGTTGGTGGCGGCGGCGAGGTGAAGCTTTTCCAAAACGGCCGGCGGCAGCAGGCGCACCAGCGGCGCCGGCGGATGGTTGATCCAGTCCTCGGTCCGCTGCTGGAGGCGGTCCACGTAGGTCGGCACGCGCCCCGCCAGGTCGCGGGCCTCGACCACCGCCCGCGGAATGATGCTTCCCAACACGCCCACGACGAACACGACGGCGCAGGCGAAGACGCAGAGGATGGCGCGCAGCCGCGGCACGTTGCGCTTCACCAGCCAGTCCACGACCGGGTCCAGCAGGTAGGCGAACACGCCCGCCACGGCGAGCGGCCAGAGGACCGGCGACAGCACGCGGATCACGTAGCCGAGCCCCCAGAGCACGGTGGCGACGATCACCAGCGTGAGCGCGACCGCCAGCGCCGTGATCGCGAACCAGATCGTGCGCGCCTGCTTGTCGGTGGGTCCGGGGAAGTTCATGGCCATGAGCGGTCGCCCTCGCAGCACCCGGGAATCAGGCGCCGAGTTTCTTCGATTTCTCCGCGGAAGCCCGGACGGCATTGATCAGTCCGGCGCGGACTCCGGCTTTTTCCAGCTCGTGGATCGCCTCGATGGTCGTGCCGCCGGGACTGCACACGGCGTCCTTCAGCGCACCGGGATGCTGGCCGGTTTCGAGGACCATCTTGGCCGCGCCGAGCAGCGTCTGGGCGGCGAGCTTTTGGGCGATGTCCCGGGGCAACCCGGCCGCCACGCCGCCGTCGGCGAGGGCCTCGATCATCAGGAAACCGTAGGCCGGTCCGGAACCGCTCAGACCGGTGACTGCATCCAGCAGCTTTTCCTTCACGGCCAAGGCGATGCCCACGCTGCCCAACAGGCGTTGAGTCAGGTCCGCGTCCGCGGAGGTAGCCAAACTGCCCAGCGCATAGGCGCTGGCGCTGGCCCCGACGAGGGCGGGGGTGTTGGGCATCACGCGGATGAAGCGGTTGCCCGGAGCGGCGGTTTCCAATTTCGCGAGCGTCACCCCAGCGGCGATCGACACCAGCAGGTGGCGGGTGTGGTCGAGCTTCGGCGCGATGCTCTGGAGCAACGCGGCGACCTGGTCGGGTTTTACCGCGATGAAGAGCACGTCGGCCGCCGCCACGACCTCGGCGTTTTCGGTGACGGTCTTCGCGCCCGTCTCGCGGGCAAACGAGTCACGGGCCGGCTTAACCAGGTCACTGGCGATCAACCGTTCGGGCGTCGCCAGACGAGCGTTGATGAAACCGTGGGCAAGGGCCGTGGCCATCTTGCCCGCACCGAGAAATCCAATCGTGGGAGCCGACATCGCGACGTGGTCTAGCAACTCCGTCGCGCGGGGGCGATGGGAAAGCCG
>CAIWAH010000047.1 GCA_903910585.1 uncultured Verrucomicrobiota bacterium | reverse complement strand
GGTTCATCCGCGACGCCTCGCCCGAACAGTTCGGAACCGGTCTGACGAACCACCTTGATCCCGAGCAGTTCCTGCGGTTTGTCGCCCTGAACGCGCTGTTGGCGAACGTGGATTCGTTCATCGGGAACGGTCACAACTATTACCTGTTCCACAGCACGAAGTCGCACCGCTCGACCTTCGTCCCGTGGGACCTGAACGAAGCCTTCGGCATGCATCCGGTATCCGGTCCATCGCGCTTCCAGATGCAGACCAGCATCCTGCGTCCCAACGCCGATCCCAATCCACTCGTCGAACGCTGCCTGGCGGACCCGCAGCTCGGACCGCGTTACCGGGCGATCTGCACCGAACTGCTGACGAACATCTTCGTGCCGGCCAAACTGGAGGCGGACATTGACCGCATCGCCGCGGTCACCCAGCCGGTGGTGTTCGCCGAATCCCGCCGGGCCAAGGAGGACTTCGAGCGCACGGTGCTGGGCACCCGGCGGCCCGACGACGGCGACACCAGCCAGCCGCGGTTCGACGAGGAATTCGCCAAGCTTGGCTATCGCCCGTGGGGATTTCCCGACCAGGTCGAGATCGACAACCTGCCATTGAAGCAGTGGATCCGCGGACGTCACACCAACGCCACCGACCAGCTCGCCGGCAAGGTCAAGGCGCCCCGGTCGCGGCCCCGCCTGTTCTGAGGGGTGGACCGAAACCGGACCACAACTGGTCCGGAGACGGAACAGACGGTGAACCTCAGAGACCGAAAGTTTCCGATGTCGCGGCAATCTGGCGAAGCTGCCTGTCTTGGCACCGAGCCTGCGTTCGGGGAACGACGCGGCGGGCGCAGCTATTGAGTGGCTGGCGTCCCGACCGTAGTCTTGAGGCAATGCGTCGTTCGGGAATCAGCATTGGGTGGCTTCTGGTCTGCGCCGTTCTGCTCGGCGCGAGCTGGGCGGTGGCGGCGGAATTGCCGTTTGCCGATGCCTTTGCCCAGCGCGGCTTCATCGCCGGCGAATCCGGGGCCGGCACTGGTAGCAATGTCGGTGCGACCCGGGAACGTGAGGAACCGCGCCACGGCGACCGGCGCGGCGGTGCCTCCGTCTGGGTTTCCTGGATCGCCCCGACCCACGGCGTCGCGACCTTCACCACGGTCGGCAGTTCGTTCGACACGCTTCTCGGCGTCTATGCCTACGAACGGGAGCTCAAGGACGGAGTCCCCGGACCTCCCGACCCCACCGAGCCCTTTGATGGCCTGCGCCGGATCGCCGAGCAGGACGACGATTATTCGGCTCCGGGCAATGCGAGTCAGGTGACCTTCAGTGTCCGTGCGGGCGTGCGCTACGAGATTGCCGTGGACGGCAGCGGCTGGGCGACGGGCACCATCGTCCTGACTTGGTCCCTCAAAACCTACGGGTTCAATGTGCCCGTGATTCTCACCAGCGACTCGGACCGATCGGTCCGGTCCGGCGACACCCTGACGTTGTCGGTGGACGTGGCCAGCGGCGAGGAGGTGGAGCTCGAGTGGTATTTCAACGGCGAGCACGTCGAGGAGGAGAAGGGTCCCGTCCTCGTCATCCGGAACTTTTCACCCGCCAACGTCGGCGAATACAAACTCGAGGTGAACCTCAAGGAGTTCTCCGAATACGAGGTCTATTCGGCCCCGGTCGAAATCCAGATCAACACCGAAGGCGAAACCACCACGCTGGCCCGCGACAAGGTGTTCGACGCGCTGGAGTTCGGCCTGAATGCGGTCACGCCCAACGCCGGCATCGCCCGTAGCGGCGTCCGGCGTCAGGCCGGCCTCACCCGAGGCTACAGCGGCGCCCAGATCTTCAACACCGTTTTTGCCCGGCGTGACCCCGACGAACCCGCCCACTGCGGCATCGTGGGCACCGCGTCCTACTGGTTCGCCTACCAGCCACCGGCCGACGGCACGGCCGTGCTGGACACGGAGGGCAGCGACTTCGACACGGTGCTGGCGGTTTATACGTTTGACCCGCCGCTCATTGGCTACGCAGGCCTGATCCCGGTGGCGTGCGACCACAACTCCGGCACAAACGGACTGACCAGCAAGCTCGAGTTCGCCGCGTCGAAAGACCGCACCTACTTGGTCGTGGTGGATGGCGC
>CAIWAH010000046.1 GCA_903910585.1 uncultured Verrucomicrobiota bacterium | reverse complement strand
CGCTGAGCTCGCCGGACAGCAGCGCGATGAGCTCGTCGGTGCGGATGGCCCCGCCGCCGGCGGCCCCGCTCAGGAGGTCGGCCGCGAGCCCCCGCTTCTCGCCGTGCAGCTTGAGGATGGCCTCCTCCACGGTGCCGCGCGTGATGAGCTTGTAGCTCGTCACGACACGGGTCTGGCCAATGCGGTGAGCGCGGTCGGTGGCCTGGTCCTCGACGGCGGGGTTCCACCAGGGGTCGAAGTGGATGACGGTGTCCGCGCCGGTCAGGTTCAGGCCGACGCCGCCGGCCTTCAGCGAGATCAGGAAGACCGGAATCGTGGAGTCCGACTGAAAGCGCTGCACGACTTCGCCGCGGTTGTTCGTCGAGCCATCGAGGTAACAGTGGGTCAGCTCGCGGGCCTCCAGCTCCTCGCGCAGCAGCGCCAGCATCGAAGTGAACTGGCTGAACACGAGCACGCGGTGGCCGCCATCCACGGTCTCGTCGAGCAGT
Organism: uncultured Verrucomicrobiota bacterium; assembly: GCA_903910585.1. Taxonomy (GTDB): domain Bacteria; phylum Verrucomicrobiota; class Verrucomicrobiia; order Limisphaerales; family UBA9464; genus CAIWAH01. The sequence continues at coordinate 24,808 of CAIWAH010000046.1, read as the reverse complement.
TCGCCGAAGAGCTGGACCTTTCCCGAAGTAGGGCAGGCTGCCAGCCTGCCCGCTGCGCCGGGAGGCGCGAAAGGAGCCGTGGAATCCGCGGACGACTCGGGCAGGCTGGCAGCCTGCCCTACGTTGAGCAGCCTCAGGTCGCAGCACACCTGCCGCAGCCGCAGCAGCGCGGTCAGCACCAGCATCCGGCTCTTCGCGAGCCCCTGTTCGCCGACGGCTTCCAGGACCTCCTTGCGCGTGTGCGCGAGGAGTTGCTGATAGACGCCCGCCTGCTCGTCGGTGAGTTCGCAGAAGGCGACCTGCTCCAGCTTGGCCGGCAGCTCCTTCACCACATCGCGCTTCAGGCGGCGCAGCAGGAACGGCCGCACGCGTTTCGCCAGCCGGGCGATGGTGGCCGCGTCCTTCTCCTTGGCGATGGGCACCTCGTATCGTTCGCGGAAGTCCTGCGCCGTGCCGAGGTAACCGGGCATCAAGAAGTCGAAGATGCTCCACAGGTCGAGCACCGAGTTCTCCAGCGGCGTGCCGGTGAGCACGAGGCGGTGTTCGGCGCGAATGGTCTTCACGGCCTGCGCGTTCTGGGTCTGCCGGTTCTTGATGTGCTGGGCCTCGTCGAGCACCACGGTGTCGAATTCCAGCTCGCGATACCGCTCCGCGTCGCGCCGGATCAGCGCGTAGCTCGTGATGATCAGGTCGCTTTCCGGAATCCGGGCGAACTCCTTGTGCCGGTCCGGCCCGTTGAGGACCAGCACGCGCAGTTCCGGTGTGAACTTCGCCGCCTCCGCCGCCCAGTTGAAGACCAGTGTGGTCGGGCACACGACCAACGTAGGGCAGGCTGCCAGCCTGCCCGCTGCGCCGGGAGGCGCGAAACTCGCCCGTTCAGAATCCACAGCCTCGGGCAGGCTAGCAGCCTGCCCTACGTTTTGCGGTCCTCCCACCGCAGTTCCATGTCCCACCCGCGCCTCGCTTTCCGGGAGTCGCGCGGCCTTCGGGTTGCTACGGATATATTCCTCCACCTTCCGCAGGTGTCCTGAACTCCGGACAATCATGTCGAACGATTCATCCTGCCACAGGCGACCCGCCCGGCCCACCGCCTGGTTGATGCGGTTGGCCGTGAAGCTCTTCCAGGTATGCGTGATCTCGGAGATTCTGTGGCCATTCAATGGAACGACCAGCGCATGCACGTGATTGGGCATGATCGCAAACCAGCCCAGCGCATAGCGGTCGCCATCAAAATGCCGCAGCGACTCCTCCATGATTCCGGCCACGTCCGGCCGCCGCAGCCAGCACTCGCCCATGCCCGCGTCCAGCCATTTCTCGAAGCGCCGCACGAACAGGTCGTGATACTCGGCCTCCTGCGTTTCTGTGTGAGGCTCGGGATTTTTCTCCAGCCACAGTTTGCGTTCGGCAGCCAGTTCGCCCAGCCGGGTAGCTGGCAGAGAGTCCGACAGCCGAAAGGTGACGAAGTAGGTGACCCCGTCCTGCCGCCAATGCGGCAGGTGTCGCTCGGAACGCCCGAGCGGCCGCGAACGGTCCAGCGGCGCAAACGTAGGGCAGGCTGCTAGCCTGCCCGAGTGGTCGGGATTCTCTCCAGATAGTTTCGCGCCTGTCGGCGCAGCGGGCAGGCTGGCAGCCTGCCCTACTTCGGAAGGCGCATTCCGCAATGCCTTCAAGTGGGCCAGAACCTGCAGCGTCTTGCCCAGGCCCATCTCGTCGGCGAGCACGCCGCCGAAGCCGTTGTCGCGCAGGAACCGCATCCACGCCACGCCGTGCTTCTGATACGGCCGCAGCACCTGATCGAGCCCGCCCAGCGGCGGGCATTCCAGGCGCGCTTCACCCGTCTGCTGGCGCACGCGTTCCTTCCACTGCGGCGGGGCGGCGAACGTGAAGCCCTGCTCCGCCAGCGACGAATCGAGGAAGCCCGCCTGCGCGGCGCTCATGCGGTAGCTGGTGCCCGCACCACCCGGGCGCTGCTGCGGGGCGCAGTCGAGGATGACTTCCTGCAACTCCTCCACCGCGCCGGAATCAATGATCGCGAACTTGCCGTTCTTCAGCTTGCGCCCGCCGCCCTGGAGCAGCGTCTGGATTTCGGCCGGGCTGAAGCGTTCGCCGCCAGCCGTGCCGTAGCTGACCTCCAGGTCAAACCACTGTTCGCCGCTCGGCGTGATGCGGAACTGCGGCGTCACGCGTTCCAGATTCTTCTGCGTGCTGTGGTTCAGGCGTTCGTCGAGCGCCACCTGCCACTCGCGTTCCAGCCGGGGAAACTCCCGGGCGAAGAAGGCCAGCACACGTTCCTGGCCGAGCAACTGCCATTGCCCCTGCGGATTCGGCCCGCTGAATCCGGCGGCCCGCAGCCGAAGCAGCGCGTTGTGTTCCGCCAGCGGATCGCGGGTCGCATAGCGGCGCGGATTCGCCGGGTCGGGGATGAACGCGCCCTCGCCGGCCGCGCTCACGCCCACGGTCATGATGCGCGGGCCGTAGGCGCACTGGAGCGTGCCGGCCAACTGCGCGAGGCCGCCCGCGAGGTTCAGGATGAACTTCGGCGGCTGCGGCTTCAGCTCGAAGTCCTCCAGCCGGAAGTTCGCCTCCACGGACCCGCCCCCGGACAGCTTAGGCCAGTCCTGCGACAGGAAGAGCGGCACCTGCGTCCGTGGAATCCGCAACGGCTTCTGCAGCGCCTCGCGAAACTGCGGGGCGAGCGCGAGCGGCGCCAACGTCGGGCAGGCCGTTGGGCGGCCCAAGCTGATGGTCGCGGCGGCAGCCGGTTTCGCGCTGGTTGGCGCAGCGGGCAGGCTGGCAGCCTGCCCTACTTCGGAGAGCACCCACGCCACGGTCCCGGCCTGGAAGATCGCGGGCGGTTTCCCGCCCGGCCGCAGTGCGAGCGAGATTTCGCCGTTGGCTTCCAAGGTCGCCTTGAGCGGCAGTCCGGCCGGTGTGTTCGACACGGCAAAGGGCTGGTTGCGGCCCACGGTCAGGCGGGGATGGCCGGCAAGGGCGGGCAGCAGTTCGCCGAAATCCGCCGCCGACAGTTGCACCATGCCCGGCGTGTCGCCGCCCGTGACGAGTTCCGCCGCGTCCAACAACGCCGTGTCCGTCGGCGACAGGTGAAACGGGCCGGCTTTCGCCAGCGCGTTGAGCGGCATGCGGCCGCGGCTGGTGGCGCCCTCGAACACCAGCATCGCCCGCCCGCGCGCCAGCGAGTCAGCGAGGTTCGGCGGAAAGATGACGTGAAGCTCCAGGAAATCCCCGGCTTCGGCCCGGCGCAGCTTGATGCCGTCGCGCGCTGGCTTGGCAGGTGAGAAAGTGGGAGAGTGAGCAGGTGAGAGGGATGCACTTGTCACCTTCCCACTTTCCCGCTTTCCCACTTTCCCACCCGCCTCCTCCGCCTGCCCCCGCATCCAGTGCAATCCCACCGCCACCGAGTGCGCACAGATGATCCCGTCGTCGCGCGAGGCCCGGCAGGTGCAGAGGTTGTCGATGTCCACCACACCCTTTATGACCAGGCCCGCGCGATAGGAAGTCTCGCCGGCGGCGACCACGCCCTTGAGCACGGGCGGCGTGTAGTTCGACGACAGCACCTTGTCGCTCGCGAGCAGGACACGGGCATGCTTCACCACTTCCCAGCCGGCGGTTTTCTGGAAGAAGGCATCGGTGAGTTGGATGTCGTCGCTCATCGGCCCCGCCAGCGTAGCAGAGGGGGAAACGGGAGGGCGAATCCGAGGATTGATTCGAGATGCACCGCCTTGAAACAATCCGCTGGGTGTCATCGTGGGCGGCGCCATTCGAGTTGCACGCCGGGGGAATCCTCTCCGATGGTCCGCGCCCGATGTCCGGCAGCGGCTATGAACTCGTCCAACTGAAGAACGGCACCTGGAGCGTGCGCTCCGTGGCCGAAGGCGAGACGTTTCATCCCGTCATCGGTCCGGTGGCGGAGGCGGAGGCGCTTTACGTGCGGCAGCTCCGGCTGGCCGAACGCTTTGCCAGTGCGCCCGGGGAATTCGTCCTGTGGGATGTCGGCCTCGGCGCCGCGGCGAATGTGCTCACCGCCCTGCGGGCCGTCGGCGGAATCGCGGGACGGATCCGGGTGGTGAGCTTTGACCACACGCTGGAGCCGCTGCGCTTCGCCCTCGGCGCCCCGGACCGCCTGGAGTTCATCGCCGGGTTTGAGCCGGCCCTGGAACAATTGCTGGCGGTTGGCCGCGCGGAGTTCCGTCATGGTGCCGCCGAAGTCCGCTGGGAAACCCACCTGGGCGATTTCCCGTCGCTGCTGGATTCCGCGGCGGCCGCGACCTGTCCGGCGCCGCACGCGATCCTGTTCGACGCGTATTCACCCGCCCGGAACGCCGCGATGTGGACCCGCCCGCTTTTTGCCCGGCTGCGGGAACTCGCCGGCACGGACTGCACGCTCGCAACGTATTCGCGGGCCACCATCCTGCGCACGACCTTGCTGCTCGCCGGCTGGTTCGTCGGGGCCGGACACGCGACCGGCGAGAAGGAGGAAACCACCCTGGCCGCCACGCGACGGGAGCTCCTCGCGGAACCCCTCCCGACCGCCTGGCTGGAACGGGTCCGGCGTTCAACCAGTGCCGAGCCGCTCGAAGAACCGGTTTACCGGCAGGCGCCCCTTTCGGCCGTGAACTGGGAACGACTCCTCCGGCATCCGCAGTTTGTTCCGGCCGGCCCCTGACCGCGTTTCGGCCGCCCGCCCGTTTCCGGCGATGCCATTCCGGCCGGCGGCCGTTACCGTCGCCGCGCCTCCGGGCAACGCCATGTCCCATCCCTCCCCTGACGACGAACATCTGCTGCGGCAACTCGGCTACCGGCAGGAACTGGCCCGCCGGATGAGCGGGTTCTCCAACTTCGCCATCTCGCTCTCGATCATCTGCATCCTCGCGGGCGGCATCACGTCGTTCCACGTCGGCTTCAACAGCGCGGGCGGCGCGAGCATCGGTCTGGGCTGGCCGCTGGTGTGCCTGTTCTCGCTCTGTGTGGCCGCGACGATGGGGCAGGTCGCCAGTGCGTTCCCGACCGCCGGCGGGCTTTACCACTGGGGCAGCATCCTCGGCGGCCGCGCCTGCGGCTGGGTCACGGCGTGGTTCAATCTCGCGGGGCTGATCACCGTGCTCGCCGCCATCAACACCGGCACCTACGACTTCGCGACGGCGGCCTTTGGCCTGACTCCGCCGGGCGATTCCGCGGCGGCGTTCCGCACCGGGGCGGTGGTTCTCGTCACCCTGTCGCAGGCGTTGCTGAACCACTACGGCATCCGGCTCACGACGCGGCTGACCGACCTCAGTGGCTGGCTGATCCTGGCCATCGCCGGGGTGCTGACCGGGGCGCTGCTGCTGGCGACGGAGCAGTTTGAATGGGCCCGCCTCTGGACCTTCACGAACTACAGCGGGCTGCCGGAAGGGGCCGCCGTGTTTCCCCGTCAGGAAAACCTCGCGTGGCTGTTCTGCCTCGGCTTCCTCCTGCCCGCCTACACGATCACCGGCTTCGACGCCTCGGCACACACCTCCGAGGAAACGGTCGGCGCCGCGGTGAATGTGCCCCGGGGCATCGTGCGCTCGGTCGCGGTGTCGGCACTCTTCGGCTGGCTGCTCATCGCCGCCCTGCTGCTGGCAATGCCCGACCTGAAGACCGGCGCCACGAAGGGGTTCGAGATCGTGCCGTGGATCATGACGTCCGCGCTGGGGGCGCCGTTCGCCAAGGTGCTGCTCGGCGGGATTGTGCTGACCCAATACCTCTGCGGTCTGGCGGCGCTGACCTCGGCGTCGCGCATGGCCTACGCGTTCGCCCGGGACGGCGGACTGCCGTGCTCCGGCTGGCTGCGGATCGTCAATCCGCGCACCCAGTCGCCTTCCGCAGCGGTCTGGGCGACGGCGGCGGCGTCCATCGCGCTCGTGCTGGCGCTGCGTTACGAGACCATCGCGGCGATTGGCACGGTGTTCCTCTACGTCAGCTACGTGCTGCCGGTGGCCGCCGGCTTCCGCGCGCACGGCCGGACGTGGAAGCGGTTCGGCCCCTTCCAACTGGGCGCCGCGTTCAAGCCGCTGGCAGTGCTGGCGACGCTGGGGTGCCTGTTCCTGCTGGTGATCGGCGTGCAACCGCCGAACCAGCAGGCCCTTCCGATTCTGGGCGGAACCGCCGCGGTGATGACCGTGATGTGGTTCGCGCTCGAACGCCGGCGTTTTGCAGGACCGCCCAAGCTGGAACCGTAAAGCCGGTTCCCGCAGGCGCCGAACCTCACTTCGGATTCGGCCCGTATTGCTTCAGCACAAAGCCCTGGCTGTCCCATATGCCGGCATAGACCTCGATGCCGAAATACTTCGATACCTGGTCAAACGACGGCAGCAGCTTGAAGTCGGCAAATTCGTCCGCGGACGGACCATTCCCCGCGGGACCGCGCACCGGTCCGGCCGGCTTGTTGAGGCTGCCGGCGCGCATCGATTCCCAGGTGCCCCGCAGGGATTCGCGCTGGTCCTGAAACCCGAAGAGGCCGGTGCCCATGCCGCCGACCTTCTGGGCAGTTTCCACCATGACGGAGTTTTCGCGGAGCGACTTGCCGCCTCCGTCGGCGCTGCGCAGGAACTGCTCCAGCAGGCCGGGATCGTCGCTGATGGCGAGGTAACCGCCGTTGGCCGCGATCTCGAGCTGGGTCGGTTTCTTCTTCGGATCGGTCGAGGGCATCGTCAGCGAGGTGATCTTCTTGCCGTTGAACTCCCGTTCCTTGAGCTCATCCGGTCCGGTCGGCAGCAGCGACGAAAGCGCCTTGAGCCCGCTGGCCAGTTCCTCCGCGTTCACCGCGCCCAGCAGGGTGAGCGTCGGCGGGCTGGCCAGTTCCTCGGCGGAACGGCCCTTCGGCGCCTTCGCGTAGCTGATGAAGTCGTCGCCGAGGTTGCCGATGAAGGCCTTCTTGAAGTCGAAGTTCGGATCCTTGTCCTTGCCCATCGCGCCGAGCGACATCTGGAGCATGCCGCCCAACTGCGGCGACACCTGCTGCAAAAGGGTCTCCAGATTGGCCCAGGTCTTGGGACCGTTCAGGCGCATCCGGCGGAAGTCCACGGCGTCGGCCGGCACGAACGCGGGCGGCGCACATTCCTTGGCCTCGACGGCGAGCAGCTTGAACAGGCCCGCGCGTTCGGCCTCGGGAATCGCGAGGCCGAAGTCAAAGCGGGCGCCCTCGGCGCTCTGCTGCGCCGCGACCGACAGGCTCTTGAGCCCCTTCAGGCCCAGCGCCTGGACCGCCCGGCGCGGTTCGATGCCGAGCGCCGCGATGCCACCGCCGGCCTTGGACAGCTCGCCTTCGAGCAGGCTGAAAATCGGCGCCACGTGGACCCAGCCGTAAACGAGGGACTGCCGGAAGTTCATGCCGGCCTCGCTGCTCTGGAAGGCTCCCACCTCCGAAAGCGTCGGCACGGAACCGCCGGTCAGGCGGGCGACCACCTTTTCCAGCGCCGGCTGCGAGTCGCCCAGCACCAGCGCCGAATCCACCTGGCCGAAGGTGATCTCGATCTTTTTGGCCGGGCCCTTCTCATCCTCGTCCTCCTTGTCGGCGCCTTCCGGGGCCTTGGGGTCGATGATGACGGTGGCAAAGTCCTGGTCGCGGATCTTGATGAGCTTGAGCGGCTTCTTGGCGTCCGTGAGCTTCTTGCGGGCTTCCTCCAGCTTCGCCTTCAGTTCCGCCGCCTTGTCCTTGGCATCCAGCACCAGGACGTTGCCGGCGCTGGAGTCGGGATTGGCGGGATTCCAGTCGCCCCGGACGACCGCGAAGGAAAGCTGGCCCTGCAGCAGGGGCAGGTATTCGTCGGCCTTGATGCCCAGGTCCTTTTCGAGGTCGCCGATAAACTTGGCGATGACCTTCTTCTCCACGTCCTCACGGAACGGCCGCATGGCGGGATCGGCCCAGAGCTGGCCCAGCGGGGCGGCGGACATCGTGGACTTCGCCCCGGCCCAGTCGGCAACGCTCAGCAGCAGAACGGTGTCGTTGGGGAAGAGCTGCGGGGCCGGCGGCACGGCCGCGGTGAGCGAAAACGCGGCGATGGGGGCCGCGAGCAGGGTGCGAAGCTTCATTGCTGCCGCCAAGGTTGCGGCGGCCCGCGCATTGGCAAGGCCGAACTGCCGCCGGAGCCTCCTCAAATGTGAGGACCCACGGCGAACGCCGGTTCAACGGGCCCGTTCGCCGGTCGGCTCGGTGTTCTTGATCCGGCTGGGCGGCTCGAGGTAGCGGAACGGATTCGCCGGATTGTCGGTGTCGTAGGCGTAGGCGTCCCGGTGGCGCAGGAAGTAGCGGAGGACTTCGCCCGGAATCGCGAAGCCGAGGCCTTCGCCGAAGGTCAGCTTCATGTTCGTGACGCCGATGACTTCGCCGCGGAGGTTGAACAGCGGGCCGCCCGAGTTACCCGGGTTGATCTGCGCGGTGGTCTGCAGATAGAGGTCGCCACCCACCTGCCGGGTGGTGGTGCTCACGATGCCCTCGGTGACGGTGCGTTCGAGGCCCAGCGGGCTGCCGATGGCGAACACGCGGTCGCCCTGGGCCAGTTGCTCGGAGTCCCCGATGAGCACCTTCTTGAACTTCGGCGCGTCCTTGTCCTCGACCTTCAGCAGCGTGAGGTCGGCGAACTTGTTCATGGCGACGATCCGGACGTCCTTGTAGCTGCGGCGTTCGAGCTGGCCGTCCTTCTGGTGGTAAACCTCGACGGAAATCTTCGTTTCGCCCTCCACGACGTGGAAATTGGTCACCAGATGACCGTCCTCATCGAGAAAGAATCCGCTGCCCAATCCGCTCGGCGTGCGCACCTGGACGACGCCCTCGCCGATCTGCGTGACGAGTTCGCGGACCGACTTTTCAGTCAGCGGCGCCGTGGCGACCGAATAAAGGCCCGCGCGGAGTTCGGTGCCGGGCGTGGTGGCCGGCGCGGTGACGGATGGGGTGGCAGCCGGCTTGCCGGGCACCTTGGCCACGGGCTTGGATTCCTCGTCCTCGGCGCGGGAGATCTTGGCGATCTCCTTCCGGGGCACCGTAATGACCGTGTAGCCGAGGTCCACGACCACCTGATCCTTCTTCTCGGCAAGGATCTTGCCCGAGACGGTCGCCTTGTCCTTGAGGACGACGGTGTCGGTCGCCGCCCAGAGCGGCAGGGTCAGGCTCGCCGCGAGAAGTCCGCGCAACACGGGTGCAGTCATGGGCGGGACGCTAGGCACACTCCCGCCGGTGAGCAAGCCAGCCGACGCAGGCCAAGATGCGGCCGGATTTCCGCAGCTTTGCGATTGCCCGGGCGCGGCCGATTTCCCAGCGTCCCACCATGTATTCACCAGCCGAACTCTTCGACCTGAGCCAGACGGAACACGCCGCGCTGTTCGACGACGTTACTTACTCCTGGGAAGTGCTCCGCAAACTGGCCGACTACTGCCGAACCCAGGCGAAGCCCGTCCAACTCCACCGCGCCGCGGGCAACGTCCACATTGGCCCCAACGTCCAGATCGGCGAAGGCACCGTGCTCGAAGGCGGCGTGATGATCGTCGGCCCGGCCATCATCGGGAAGAACTGCGTCCTGCGGCACAACGCCTACATCCGGGAAAACGCGATCATCGGCGACAATTGCACCGTCGGGAACTCCTGCGAGGTGAAGAATTCCCTGCTCTTCAACGGGGCGCAGGTGCCGCACTTCAACTACGTGGGCGACTGCATCCTCGGGCACAAGGCCCACCTCGGCGCCGGCGCCGCGCTGTCCAACCTCAAGCTGGACGAGTCCAACATCTGGGTCGAAGGCCCGGACGGCGTGCCGATCGACACCGGATTGCGCAAGTTTGGCGCCCTGCTGGGCGACCATGTGGACGTCGGCTGCAACGCCGTGCTCAACCCGGGCTCCGTCATCGGCCGCCACTCGCTGATCTACCCGAACCTCTCCTGGCGGGGCTACCTGCCCGCCAACATGATCGCCAAGCACAAGAACAAGCCCGACGTGGTGGTGCTCCGGCCACGCGGGACGTGACGGGAATCAGCAAGTTTGGTCAAAGCCTCCGAATATGTGCCCGATCAGAGTGCCGAACCAACCAAGGCCTGACCCGGCTTGACGTCGTGGTCGTGATCGGGGTTTTGGTAATCCTCGCCGTCATCCTGCTTGGCGTCCTTCCCGCACTGGGCAAAGCGCGGGCATTGGCCAAACAGATCAACTGCGTCAACAACCTCAAAAACGTTGGCCTTTCGCTTCGCATTTTCGTCACGGACCACGGTGAACGATGGCCCTGGCAGGTCCCTGATCGGGAAGGCGGCTCAATGAATTTCCCGCCCGTCAGGGAAGGGCCGTGGAGGCACTTTGTGACACTTTCCAACGAACTTTCCACTCCCGGACTCCTGTGGTGCCCGATGGACCGGGAAAGACAACCCGCCGTAACGTTTTGGGCCAACCCTGCGAACCCGGCGACGACGGTGTTTTCCGGCAACGGCAACGTCAGCTATTTCCTTGGCGTCAGCGCGACCGACCGGAACCCATCAGGAAATCAGGCCGATGACATTGTCGCGGGCGACCGCAACCTGACCGCAGACGGGCAGGTGATCGCTGCCGGCGAAGCGCCGATTCACGGCGGCAACCTGCTCGGCTTCCAAGCCACCTCCTTGCACCGGGGAATCGGCCAGTTGCTCAAGGGCGACGGCACGGTCTGGCAACAGAGGAACCTGCAATTGGGCCCGCCCTCATCGTTCACGAACCGTTTGCTGGTGCCGTAGGATTCGGATTGGCGCTCGAAGCATTGTCGGATTCATCGGATTTCCGGATCCGCCCGCGGAGTTCTAATCATTTTTGACTAATTCTCACCGGCAGTCCCGTCGGCATACTCCCGACGATGAAACCTCTGTTCGCCGGTCTGCTGGCCGTGACGTCGGTATCCCTTGCGGTCGCCGACAACACCGCGCTGGAGGCCAACTTTGTGGCCTCGTTCTCGGTCTATTCGAGCCCCACCAGCCAGGCGGCGCTCGCCTATTCGGTCCCGTCCGGAAAAAACCTCAGCTATTTCACGGGCAACGAGGTCGCCGACGACGTGGAACTCGGCGGACGCTCCCGCATCCTCGCCAACATCAGCTTCGAGTATTATGCCAACTTCGCCCTCGCCGACGGCCTGACCTTCCGCATGTATGACTGGGGCCAGGGCAACCGCCCCGGGGACGAAATCTATGCGGTCAGCATGGATGTCCGGAACGAGGGCGCCGTCGTGAACATCTCCTTCGGCTACAACGTGGTGAACGTGCTGCCGGAAAAGTTCTTCTTCTCGGTCCAGATCGCCGGCACCGGCGGCAGCAAGGTCGCCGGCCTCATCGTGCCCGACCGCGAGGCCACGGTCGGCGATTCCGATGACAAGGCCTGGGAACGGGTCAACGGCGAGTGGGAGAAGCTCTCGCTCTCCGAACGACCGCCCAAGGTAAAGTTCGAGCGGCGCGGCCGCCGCAATCACATCGGCCTCAGCCACCGGCCGCATACCCGCGTGGTGGTCGAAAGCTCCAGCCATCTGGACGAGGTCTGGCGCCATGTGACCGAACTGCAGACGGATGCCAACGGGGACTTGGCCTACGAGACTCCCGAGGAAGAGGACGAGGACCAGAAGTTCTACCGGCTCACCTCGGACTGAGCGGACACGGCCCGGCAAGCGGACGATTTGAACGGCCGGCTCCCGAGGGCCGTTCGCCGGCTCGCCAAGCGCGGGACCTCCGTGCACCTTGGCGACATGTCCGCCGCCAAGGCCGCTCCCGCCCGCCTGCCCGTTCGCCTCGTTTGCGAAGGGCTGCCGGCCAACCGGTTTGAGGGTTTCGATGGCCGCCGCGGCATCCGGGTGGAACTCCAGACCAAGGACGGCCACGAAGCCGGCTCGCCCGCGGGCAAGGACGCACTGGCCTGGACCACGGAGATCACCGTGAAGTCCGGCACGGACGACCATCCGGATTTCGCCGGCCCGGCGGTCCACGGCAAAAAGGGTGAACGGTTCTTCTACCTGAGCTGGTCCAGCGACCGGTTCGGCCATCGCGAGATGTTCCGCCGGATCAAGGTCCACCTGCGCGACCTGACCGCCGCCCAAGTCGCCCAAGCCACGAAGACGAACGGAACCCTCGTGGCCCGCGTCCACGCCGTGGCGAAGGATGGCGGTCCGGCATGCGCGTCGGTGGCGTTGCTCGGTGGCGGATGGAACTTGGGAGCATAGAATGCCCGACCACATGCCGAAGCCAGTTTCGCTCGGTCGTCCAAGAGGTCGCCGACTATTCGAGCCTGCCAAGCCCATGCTGAAGGACTTCGTGCGGAAAGTTGCCTTCCTGCCGGTGTTCCTGAGTGGTCTCTATGCGGCGTTCATGGCGCAGGCTACGGCGCTGAATTACCAGTGGCTGTTCCGTTTCGCTCTGGTCTTGACGTTGATTCACATCGTTTTGGCCGGGCTCTATTTCCGCTTTGTTCCCGGCCGCTTGCGCTGGCTTGGTTTGCCGGTTTCCTTGCTGTCCTTGATCTCCCTGACTGAACTCGGTCTGAGGGCGTTCTTCGGCTGAATTGAAGTCTGATTCCCGTTGTCCGGTTCCCCGTCTATCCTCCCGCCATGCGCTACATCGAACCTCACGGCCACATGGTCAGCCGCACCACGGATGACTACCTCGACATGGTCACCGCCGGCTGCGCCGCCGTCTGCGAGCCCGCTTTCTGGGCCGGCTTCGACCGCTCGTCGGTGGACGGTTTCCGCGACTACTTCCGCCAGCTCACGGAATACGAGCCGGCCCGCGCCGCCAAATACGGCCTGCCGCACTTCTGCTGGCTCTGCATCAACCCCAAGGAATCCGAGGACGTGAAGCTCGCCGAGGATGTCATCGGGATCATCCCGCAGTTCCTCGACCGGCCCACCGTGCTCGGCATCGGCGAGATCGGGCTGAACAAGAATTCTCGCAATGAGTTGAAGGTGCTCGAACTGCATGTGGACCTCGCCGCACGGCACGACCAGCTCATTCTCGTCCACACGCCGCACCTCGAGGACAAGCTCAAGGGCACCCGGCTGATCCTCGACGTGCTGAAGAACGACCCGCGCATCCGGCCCGAGCGAGTGCTGATTGACCACGTGGAGGAGCACACGGTGAAAGTGGTGCTCGACCGCGGGCATTGGGCGGGCATGACGCTCTATCCCATCAGCAAGTGCACCCCGGCCCGCGCCGTGGACATCCTCGACGTGTATGGCAGTGACCGGCTGTGGATGAACTCCGCCTGCGACTGGGGCGAAAGCGTCCCGCTGGCGATTCCCAAGACCGCGCTGGAGATGCGCCGTCGCGGCTGGAGCGCGGAGGCGGTGGACAAGGTGGTTTACCAGAATCCGGTGCGGTTCCTGAGCCAGTCGCCGAAGTTCAGGCTGGGCTGAGTCGGAGGCCTTTCCCGAGATTTGCCGAGCGGTCCAAACCGGCTCCTCCGCCACCCATTTCGCACCCGTCGCGGCCACCCGATCCGGGGCGCCGCTCCGAAGTGGCTGGCCGCCAAGGACGCCATCGTTCCCCAACGCACGGCGATTTTCCGGCGGAAACCGTTTTCTGGACACCCGCGCGCCGAGTCGGGTTTACTCTGCGCGTTCCACCTCCAACACAGGGTATCTTCTATGAGTAACGTCAGCAACGAAGGCATTGCGTCCAATGCCAAACGGCTATTGTGGGCCGGCTTTTTGGCCATTTTGGCTGCCGGCATCGGTTTCGGTGTCCGCGGTGGCATCCTGGCCAACTGGGGCGCCGATTTCGGGTTCACAGCCGCGCAGCTTGGGGCCATCGGCGGCGCCGGCTTCACCGGATTCTGCTTCGGCATCATCATCGGCGGCGTCGTGGTGGACAAAATCGGCTACGGCAAACTGGTGGCGGCCGCGTTCCTGTTCCACGTGCTGTCGGCCTTCATCACGTTCGGCGCCAGCAAGGGGCAGGCGCAGGAAACCGCCTACAACTTCCTTTACTGGGGCACGTTTGTCTTCGCGCTGGCCAACGGCACGCTCGAGGCGGTGGCCAATCCGCTGGTCGCCACCCTGTTCCCCAACAACCGCACCCACTACCTCAACATTCTGCACGCCTCCTGGCCGGCGGGTCTCGTGTTGGGTGGCGCCATCGGGTGGTTCCTGGGTGAAGGCCCCAACGCCCTGAGCTGGAAGATTCAGCTCGGCCTGTTCCTGATCCCCACAGCGCTCTACGGCCTCGCGTTCCTTGGCCAGCACTTCCCGAAATCCGAGGCGGCCGCCAAGGGCCTCAAGGTCGGCGAAATGCTCAAGGAGGTCGGCATTCTCGGCTCGGCGGTCGCCGCCTACCTGCTCGTGCTGTTCTTCCAGGACGCCCTCAAGCTGCCCGCCGCGGCCGCGTGGGGCATCGGCGGGGTGCTGCTGGTTGCCGTGGCGGTCATGACCCAGTTTTCCATCGGGTCGATGCTCCTGTTCGTCCTCTACATCACGCACGCCCTGATTGGCGCTGTTGAACTCGGGACCGACGGCTGGATTCAGAACATCACCGGCAACATCCTGACTCCGAAGGAAGGGAAAATCCTCTTCGTTTTCACCTCGCTGCTGATGTTCGGCCTGCGTTTCTGCGGCCACTTCATCGAGAAGAACCTGAAGCTTTCTCCCGTCGGCCTGCTGTTCATCTGCGCCATCCTCGGCTGCGTGGGCCTGAACCTCGTGAGCGGCATCCAGACCTTCGTCGGCGCTTTGGGCGCGCTCGCGGTCTATGCGATCGGCAAGACGTTCTTCTGGCCCACGATGCTGGCCGTCGTCGGTGACCGCTTCCCGCGCACCGGCGCCATCGCGATGTCCATCATGGGCGGTATCGGCATGATGTCGGCGGGCCTCATCGGCGGCCCCGGCCTCGGTTACGCCAAGGACCGTTTCACCGCCGAGACGCTGACCTCGTCGAACCCCGCGCTCTATGCGGAATACAAGGCGTCGTCGCCCTCCAAGTTCCTCTTCCTCCAGGAAGTTCACGGCCTGGACGGCACCAAGCTGTCGGCCGCGCAAACCGCCGCCACCAAGACGCCCGAGCAGAAGTCGGTGGTCGAGGCGAGCATCACGGGTGACCGCCGCACCCTGAAGGCGGACTCGTTCATCCCGGCCACGATGGCGGTAATCTACGTGCTGCTGTTCCTCTACTTCAAGGCCATTGGCGGCTACAAGGCCGTGTCCATCGGGGACACTTCCAAGGCCTGAGGCCACCGGGTCCGATCACGGCGGCTCCCAACGAGGGGGCCGCCGTTTTTGTTTCCTCGTCACTTCCCGCCGCCCCCGCCGCCCCGCCATGAGCACCGTTCTCCACCCGTTCGAGCTGCGTGATCACGCCACCGCCCTCGCCCTCTGGCAGCGGACCGAAGGGATGGGGCTGGGCACCTGGGACGAGGCGGAGCCGATTGGGTGCTTCCTCGAGCGCAATCCCGGCCTGAGCGTGGTCGCGGAGGCGCACGGCCGACTGGTCGGCGCCGCCCTCTGCGGTCACGACGGCCGGCGCGGATTCCTCTACCACGCGGCGGTGGACCGGGACTTCCGGGGACAGGGATTGGGACGGCTGCTGGTGGAATTCTGCCTCGACCGCCTCCGGGAACGCGGGCTCACCCGCTGCCATCTGGTCACGTATCAGGACAACGCGGAAGGCCGCGCCTTCTGGCGGCACCTGGGGTTCCGCGAACGCGGCGAGCTCCTGATCTGCTCCCACGATCTGACCGCCTGAAACCGCGCCGGCAGGCGCTTCAGCGGTTCAGGAACCAGTGGATGAAGCCGCAGTGGTCGCACACGAGGCAGTAGGCCTGGCGATCCACCCAGTCCGGGTTCATCGAGGTCGCCAGCGCGGTGTCGATGTGCGACTTGCGCTGATGAAACGTCTCGTGATGGCACATCAGGCACTGGAGCTTGTGGCCGTCCATTTCCACGGACGAGGCATCCGTCTTGAAGGTGTTGAGGGGCATGGTCGGGTCAGGTCAGGGTGGGATCCGGAAGGCGCTGCCGGCTGTTTCCGGCCAAGGCGGCCGAAACCGCGGCAAAGGCTGAGGCGGCGGCATTCATCGGGGAACGTCCGGAGTGGGCCACGAACCGGCGGGGTTTGAAAAGCCTTTCGTCGCCGGCTTGCTGCCCCGGAACGACTTTGCCACCGTCACCTCACCCGACATGAAGCTTCGCAAAGCCGTCATCACCGCCGCGGGAAAAAACCAGCGCACGCTGCCCCTGCAGTCCCTTGTGGACCGCGATGGCACCTCCAAGACCGCCCTCGCCATCATCATCGAGGAGGCGCTGTCCGCCGGGATCGAGGAGATCGGCATTGTCATCTGTCCCGGTGACCAGGCGGCCTACACGGCGGCGGCCGGCGGCCACGCGGGACGGCTCCGGTTCATCGAACAGGCCGAACCGTTGGGCTACGGACACGCCGTCTGGTGCGCCCGGGACTTCACCGGCGACGCGCCGTTCCTGCTGCTGGTCGGCGACCATCTCTACACCAGCACCCAGACCAGCGGCTGCGCCCGGCAGCTCGTGGAGCTGGCATCGGCCGGCGACTGCGCCGTGTCCGCCGTGCAGGCGACTCACGAAAGCAAACTGCCCTACTACGGCGCCGTAGGCGGCCGGCTCGTCCCCGGTCAGCCGGGCCTGCACGAGGTCTCCGAGGTCATTGAAAAGCCGACCCCGACCGAGGCCGAGCAGAAGCTTGTGGTGCCGGGCCTGCGGGCGGGTCACTACCTCTGCTTTTTCGGGATGCACGTGCTCACGCCGACCGTGATGAATTTGCTCGGCCAACTGGTCGCGGCCAGCGGCGGTCGCGGCGGCGTCCATCTTTCCGCCGCCCTGGCCCAACTGGCGCGGCGCGAGCGTTATCTGGCGTTTGAAGCCCACGGCCGCCGTTACGATCTCGGCGCCAAATACGGCCTCCTGACCGCCCAGCTGGCGCTCGCCCTCGGCGGCCACGACCGCGACGAAGTGCTCAGCGGCCTCGTCGAGTTGCTGGCCCAGCGCACCCGCTGACCCACGGCGGATTCTCATCGGGAGCCGCCCTGCCAAAGCGCCGGCGTCGCTTCGCCGTCAGCCTCTGCGCTTTCCGTGCGGATCTTCGCCGGTTGCGGCCGTGATTTTCACCGGCGACCACAATCACCGCCCCTTCGGCGACACCGCTCCGGACCACGGTCCGGTTCGGTCCAAAGATTTCCGGTAACGCATTCCGGAAAATGCTTCTGAGGCTGTCAGAAAGGGATTAACAGCCATGAAGACTTCCGTGAATGCCGGGTCCGCCAAAGCCTGCCCCACCTGCGCCCGACCGCTGCCCGCGGGTGCCCCGGCCGGCCTCTGCCCGGCGTGCCTGCTGGCGCAGGGCACCGAAACCGAATCGGGCGCGGGCGGTCCCCGGACCCGATTCGTTCCGCCCCCGCTGACCGAGATCGCCGCGCTCTTTTCGCAACTCGAAATACTCCGATTGCTGGGCGCCGGCGGCATGGGCGCCGTCTATCAGGCGCGGCAACCGGCGTTGGACCGATTCGTGGCGCTCAAGGTTCTGCCAGCCGACGCCGACGGCGGGGCGAACTTCACCGAGCGCTTCAACCGCGAGGCCCGGGCGCTGGCCCGGCTGAATCACCCGAACATCGTGACGGTCCACGAGTTCGGACAGGCGGGCGGCCTGAACTATTTCCTGATGGAGTTCGTGGACGGCGCCAACCTTCGCCAGCTCGAGCAGGCCGGCCGGCTCTCGCCGCGCGAGGCGCTCCAGATCATCCCGCAGATTTGCGACGCGCTCCAATACGCCCACGACGAGGGCGTCGTTCACCGCGACATCAAGCCCGAGAACGTGCTCGTGGACCGCAAGGGCCGCGTGAAGATCGCCGACTTCGGCCTCGCGAAGATCCTTGGGCACGAGCCCGAAGCCGCCCGCCTCACGGTCGAGGGCCAGGTGATGGGCACGCCGCACTACATGGCGCCCGAGCAGGTGGAACGGCCGCTCACCGTGGATCACCGCGCGGACATCTACGCGCTCGGCGTGGTGTTCTACGAAATGCTCACGGGCGACCTGCCGCTGGGGAAGTTCGCCCCGCCGTCGCGCAAGGTGTCGGTGGACGTGCGGCTCGACGAGATCGTGCTGCGGGCACTCGAGAACGATCCCGCGCGCCGTTACCAGCAGGCGAGCGAAGTGAAGCAACGCGTCGCCACCGTGGTCGAGACGCCCGCTGCCGCCGCTGCGCCCGCCGTCGCGGAAGCTGAAGCAGACCGCCCGAAGCCCGGCGTGCGTTACCTGCGTTGGCTCGGCCTTCCCGTCGTGGTCGAGCGTGACGGCGAACGCGAGGTGAACTTTCAGGGAGCGCTCACCGCGGTGTTCGTCACCATGCTGGTCGCCGCGTTGGCGCATCAGGCGGTGCGGTGGATGACGGGCGGGGAGCACGCCCTGTCCCGGACCGTTTGGCTGGCGGGCCTGTTCACGGTGGTCTGGGGCATCCGACGGACACTGAATCAGCCGGAGCAATCACGGCTGGAGCGCACGGACGGCGGCACGGTGGTGCTCGCTGGGCGTCGGTCCAACTCGAGGCGCGATCCGCTCATGCTCGTGGGACTGGTGGCCTTCACCATCGGCAGCCACTTCTTCAAGATGCTGGTCATCAATCCGCGGTTGGGCGTCTCCGCGGACCTCGCGGCGATCATCGCAAAGCCCGATCCAAAACGCGGCGTCCTGACGGCGCAACTGCGCGACGGAAGCACCGTTGAACTCGTTGCATTGGCCGACGCGGACGACGCGTCCACGCAATGGTGGCGCCCCGACGGCACGCCGGAAACCGCGGTCGCCTATACGGTCCGCAATTCAGGCAACATCGTGTCGCCCGGCAAGGTGCAGAAGGACGTGGTGTTCAATCTGGCCGGACTCCCGGCCGATGCCGACGGCCCCTACCTGTCCACGGCGCCGGAGTCGTTCGGCAGCACCTGGGGTGGAGAGGTGCGGCGCAATGGCCGGCTGGAAACCACATTGAGCCAGGGCCGGATCGCCTTCTCGCCGGACACCCGCGAGGTAAACCTGGTAGTCGGTTTCTGCGTCGCCCCGTGGCAGACAGTCGCGGCTTACGACCCTCCGTCGCAGTCGACCCAGATGAACGTCCCGGCGACCGGTCCGCGTTGGAGCGTGGCCTTCCACCAGCCTGATGGCGGCGGAGACTCCGTCTCGATCACCTACATTTTCGGGCCGCAGACCAGCCAGTGGAAGCACCGGCTGGTCGCCGTGGACCGGGAAGGGACCGAGCACATGTCGCGCCGTGCCAGCGCCTCGCCCACTGCGCAGGAGATGGTCTGGTCGGAACATTTCGAAGGCCTGTCGCTGGAACGGATCAAGGAGTTCCGGCTGCAGGTCCGCCCCCTCGATACGGTGGTGTTCGAGCATGTCTCCCTGCGAAACAACGGGGCGTCGTCAGCACCTCCGTCGGCCGCGGCCTTCACGCCGCCCGCCTTGCTCAAGGTGGACGAGGTCGTGGACCTCGACCTGGGCCACACCGCGGGCTTCCCGGCCGCCGCGCATGGTAGCCATCCAATTGCCGGAATGGCTGAGAACGTGGCGTGGGCCTTCGAGCATGGCTTCGACATGTCCACCGGCACCGGCGGCTGGGATTTGCTGTCGCTGGAACTGGTCGAAATCAGCGCCGAGGAGTGGGAATCCTTCACGCCCGCCGAAGCGGAAGCGCGCCTGGCCGCACACGGAATCCGGCCCCGTGAACTGAAGCTGCCACTCGAAGGCACGCCGGCCTACGCCTTCCGCACCCGCGACGGTGGACTGGGCCTGCTGCGGATCGTGGAGGTCTCAGAGAACGGCCAGAAGTGTGTGATCCAACTCCGCCATGCCGTGCGGCCTGGCAACGGCCCCATCGTGCTGCAGGCCAAGCCCGACGCCAGGTCTCATGCGCTGCGGGCTGGTCTGCCCGGTGAAGGCAGCCTGGAACTCCTCGCCTTCCGGGCAGCCGGCAACGCGGTCTGGACCCATCCCGACGGACAGCGGGCCGAAGGGCTGGCACCGGAATTCGCGACGGAGTTTGATGCCAGCTATCCCGCCGGCATCTCATCTGGCGGTCGTCATTGGCAGATGCTGCTGCGCGGGAACCGGCTCCCCGCGCCCGAGGACTCGCTCCAGCTGGTATTTGAGCCTGCATCCTTGCACCGCCAGCTCATCGACGCCGCGACGATTCCGCTCGCAGGTCCCCATCCCGGGATCGTTTCGCTCGCTGCCCTGTGGCCCGATGCCGTTCGGACTGCATCGCTCCGGGTTGGTCTTCCGCTGGCTCCGTGGCACACGATCGGCAGTTACGAACCGCTCTCCGGCAGCCGCGGCCGGACCAGCACCGGGAACGATCCTCGTTGGAATCTCGAACTGCACACCGCTGGTGTCGGCACCCAGGGCGCCCAGCTCACGGTCGTGTTTGGCACCAACTATCCCAGCTGGAATTTCCGAGTGATTGCGACGCGCCTGGGTCAGGAACCGGTAACGGGCCGGCTTTTCGGAGTGGTGAACAACCGGGGTTCCTTCACCAAGACCTACGTCTTCTCCGGACTGAAGACGCTTGATGCCGTGCAGAACTTCCAGGTGCAGGCCCAGCCGGTGCAGTGGGTGGAGTTTCCCGGGGTTTCGCTCACGCTGCCGGAGCTGCTGCCGGGATCCGAGGCGCCCCGGACCAGGGGACGCGGGACGGAGACCGACCAACATTCAGGAAGCACCGCCGTTTGCACCCTCACCGATTTCGCCTGCTGGATCGAAGGAGGCAAGTTCACCGTCCGCGCGGATTACGAAATCAGGTCGCGCCCCCGCCACCACAGCCACACTGAACCGGCCACAAGCCTTCTCGCTGCCTTCGCGTCTTCGCGCCTTCGCTGTTCCCTCCGATGAACTCCGAATCCTCCTCCGCCCCGCGCGACGTGTTCGTTACCACACGTTGGACGATGGTGCTGTCGGCCGGGCGCAAATCGTCGCCGCATTCGGACCGCGCGCTCGGCGAGCTGTGCCAGACGTATTGGTATCCGCTCTACGCGTTCGTGCGCCGGCAGGGGAAGACGAAGGAGGACGCCGAGGATCTCGTGCAGGCGTTCTTCGCCCGCTTCCTGGAGAAGAACTACCTCGAAGGCCTCGCCGCCGAGCGCGGCAAGTTCCGCGCCTTCCTCCTCGCCTCGCTGAAGCACTTCCTCGCCAACGAATGGGACAAATCCCAGGCCCAGAAGCGTGGCGGCGGCACGGAACACCTCTCGCTCAACTGGCAGGATGCCGACCAACGCTTCCACCTCGATCCACCCGACCCCACTAACCCGGAGCGACTGTTCGACCGTGAATGGGCGCTGGCCCTGCTCGACCGCGTGATCGCTCGTCTCGCCGACGAGTGCGAACGCGACGGCAAGGCGGAGCTGTTCGCCCACGCGAAGGGATTTCTCACCGCCGGCCAGGACGTCCTGCCATACGCCGACGCCGCCCGCGCGCTCGGCCTGGAAGAGGGCGCCCTGCGCGTGGCCGTCCACCGTCTCCGCAAGCGCTATCGGGCCCTGCTGCGCGACGAAATCGCCCAGACTCTCGAAGACTCGGCGCAGGTGGATGAGGAACTGCGGTCGCTCCTCGCAGCACTGGTCGGGTGAAGGCTCGACGTTCCGGTGCTGGCCCCGAAGCGAACAACCCCGGCGACCTGCCGCCTCGCCAAACCAATCCGGCTGCATCAGGGTGCGGCGCATGATGCGCTGGCTCTCCGCATTCGCGGGCCTGTTGCTGGGTCACCTCGGGCTGCGGGCCGCGGATTACGCGGCCGCCACCAACCCGCCGCCACGGCCGAACATCCTGCTCATCCTGGCCGATGATCTCGGGGCGCGGGACCTCGGCTTCCAGGGCTCTGATTTCCATCTGACACCTCACCTCGACCAACTGTCTCGGCAAGGAATGGTGCTGACCCAGGGATACGCCGGAGCCGGCAACTGCACTCCCAGCAGGGCGTGCCTGTGGTCCGGTCAATACACTCCGCGGCACGGCGTTTACGCGGTGGGAAGCACCGAACGCGGTCCAAAGGAACAGATGCGCCTGCGGGCAGTGCCCGGGAAGTCCGGCCTCGCTCCCGGCACCATGACGCTCGCGCGGGCTCTGAAGTCGGCGGGCTATGCCACGGCGCTGTTCGGCAAATGGCACTTGGGCGGAGCCGACGGCGCGACGCCGGAACAGCAGGGCTTCGACCTGCACTTCGACCCGCGGGCGGATGATCCAAACGCCCCCGGCAAAGACCCGCAGGACCCGAAGGCGATGCTCTCCCTGACCCGGGCGGCCGGCGACTGGATGGCCCGGCAGACGAATGGCCGGTTCTTCGCCGCGGTGTCGCATCACGCAATCCACAGCGCGCTGGAGGCCCGGCCGGAAACGTTGGCCAGGTTCCGGGACCGGCGTCCCGGTGGGCACCAGACCAATGCCCTATACGCGGCCTGCCTTGCCGACTTCGACGACAGCGTCGGCCAGTTGCTCGCACGGCTGAAGGAACTGGGCCGCGACACCAACACGCTGGTGATCTTCACGAGCGACAACGGGGCCACGCCTGCCTCGCCGCAGGAGCCGTTGCGCGGAAACAAGGGCGGATATTACGAGGGCGGCATCCGCGTGCCGTTCCTCGCCCGCTGGCCGGGGGTGATCCGGCCCGGCACCCGCAGCGGCATTCCCGTCACGCAGGTAGATCTGTTCCCCACGCTCCTGGAGGCCGCCGGCGCCGCGACTCCGGAGGACGTGACCCTGGACGGCGAAAGCCTGCTGCCGATGTTGCGCAGTCAGCGCGTGCTGCAGCGGCGGGCGATCTTCTGGCACTTCCCGGGGTATCTGGACACGCCGGTGATCCGCGGGCGCGATCCGGTGTTCCGCACGCGGCCGGTCAGCGTGATCCGCAAGGGCGACTGGAAGCTTCACCTCTTCCACGAGGAATGGCTGCTCGACGGTGGCCGCGCCGGGCTCGCCACCAACAACGCGGTGGAGCTCTACAACCTCATGACGGATCCCGGTGAGCGGAAGAACGTCGCCGCCACCGCCCCGAAGCGGGATGAACTGCTGAAGGACCTGCTCCAGTGGCTGGAAGAGATTCGCGCTCCGTTTCCCGGCGATCCAACCGGGAAACCCCTGCCCTCGCCGACGAAGCCGGAGACTCCCAAAAAGGAACCGGCCAAGCCCATCAAGCCGGCCAAACCGAAGAAACGTTAGCCGACGGCTGAAACCGGATTCGCGCGGAAGGCGGACTGTCCTTGTCCGGCCCGGCATAGTAGACTGCCGCCATGCCGTTGGTGGAATATCTGGTCGCGGGAATCCTGGGGACAGGCGTCGGCTTTGCCCTGGGCTGGTTGCTACGGGCCCAGCGCCGGACTGCGCCGGATACCCGGGTCGAGGCCGAGCTGCGGGCCCAACTTTCCGCCCGGGAAACCGAATTGAACCAGCTGCGCGTCCAGCTGGGAGAAGCCGGGGCGGCGCGGGCCGCGGCGGAAGCGAGCCGGACGGCGGCGCAGCAGGCGGCCGAGGAGCGGACCCAGGCCGCGGCGGCCGCCGAGGCACATTCCCGGAACCTGCGCGACCAGTTGGCCGCCCGCGAAACCGAGCTCGCCACGGCCCGGGCGGAGATCGGCAAGGGCGAGGCCCTGCGCGCCGAACAGCGACGTTTTCACGACGACCAACTGCGCGAGCTGCGCGAAAAGCAGGAGGCCGCCCTCACGGAACTCCGGGTCTCCCACGAACGCGCCCTGGGTGCCCTCCGCGACCAGTTCAAGGCCACCGCCGCGGAGGCGCTGGCCGCCAACAACCCGAAGTTCCTCGAACTCGCCAACGAGCTGCTGGGCCGATTCCGGGCCACGGCCGAAGGCGATCTGAGCCAGCGCCAGGAACGCATCGCCGGGCTGGTGAAGCCGCTGGAGGAACAGCTGCGGGCCTACCAGCAGCGCCTGCAACAGGCGGAAGCCCAACAGCAGTCCGCCCTCGGACAGGTCCACGAACAGCTCAAGGCCCTGGCCAGCCAGAGCCAGACCCTGTCGAGCGAGACGCAGCGGCTGCGGGTCGTGCTGAGTTCAAATCAGGCCCGCGGACGCTGGGGCGAGGAAACGCTCCGACGGGTGGTCGAGGCGGCCGGCCTGAGCGCTCATTGCGATTTCACGGAGCAGCTCCAGGAGGGTGACCGCAAGCCCGACCTCGTGGTTCACCTGCCGGGCGACCGCATCATCATCGTGGATTCCAAGGTGCCGGACCTGGATTTCCTCCACGCCCTCAATCTGGCCGACGAGACCAAGCGTGCTGAAGCCCTGCATGAACACGCGGCGAAGCTGCGGGCGACGATCAAGGCCCTGGCCGACCGCGATTATCCGGCCCAGTTCACCCATGCGCTCGACTACGTGGTGCTGTTCCTGCCGGCGGAATCCCTGTTCAGCGCGGCGCTCGAGGGCGATCGCGACCTGATCGTGTGGGCCGCGGAACGGCGCATCCTGATCGCCACGCCGGCATCGCTCATCGCCCTGCTCCGCAGCGTGGCAGTGAGCTGGCAGCAGCACGACCAGTCGGTGAACGCCCGGGCGATCTCCGAGGCGGCGCGGGAGCTGTTCGAACGGGTGGCCAAGTTCACGGAGCATTTCGAGGGCATCCGCGATGGCCTGCAAAAGGCCAACGACGCCTACAACAAGGCGCTCGGAAGCTATGAGAGCCGCGTCCGGCCGCAGGGTGAAAAGCTCGTGAAGCTTGGGGCCGCCTCGGACACCCGGCCGCTGGCGGAGATCGAGCCGGCCGCCACGGCCCTGCGGCTGCCGCCCACGGCATGATCCGCCGGACGGCCGCCGTCAGGGCTGAGCCGGTTCCGCGCGG
>CAIWAH010000045.1 GCA_903910585.1 uncultured Verrucomicrobiota bacterium | reverse complement strand
CGTGCGGGCCGCGTCGGGGCGGTAGAACGGTTCGCTCAGCCGCGAGAGCGATTCGGCCGGCACGCCCGGTCCCTCGTCGGTCACGCTCACAACGATTTCCGCGCCGTGCGCCGCGGCGCTCAGGCGGATCGGCCCGGCGTGGCCGGCATAACGGAGCGCGTTGCGGACGAGATTGCCGAGGGCGCGGGCGAGGAGTTCCGGCTCGGCGCGGGCGGACAGGTCCGCGGGAATGGCGACCTCGATCCGGTCGCTGCCGTCGGCCTCGCGGGCGATGACCTTTTCGGCCGTATCCCGGAGCGAGACGGAGACCAGCGGCAGTTCCTTCGCCTTGAGGCTGGCCTTGGAAAACGACAGCAGTTCGTTCACGAGGCCGGACATGTGGCGGACCTCGTCGCGCACGTCGTTGACGTATTCGCGCTGGCGGTCGTCGGCGCGCTGCTCGAGCACGCCCAGCGCCATTTCCATCCGCGCGAGCGGCGTGCAGAGCTCATGGGCAATGTCGCCGAGGAAGCGCTTCTGCCCGGTGACGAATCCCTCCAGCCGGCCGGCCATGCGCTTCACCGCGGCGCCTAGGCGGCCCAGCTCATCGCCGCGCCGGTCGTTCACGGCCACGCTGAACTGGCCTTCCGCAACCTGTTCCGTCGCGGCGGTGACCAGCCGGATGGACTTCGTGATGCTGCCCACGAACGGCAGCCACCACAGCACGGAGAAGGCGAGCACGCCGCCGCCGGCCCACAGCCACGGCGTGGGATCGAAGAACAGGCCGCCGCCGGTCAGGGTGGGCGACATGATCACCAGCCGGCCGAGGCTGAAACGACCGGACTCCGGTGCCGCGAGGGGCGCCCGGAGAATGGCCCAGTAGCCGGCCGGCTTTTCGGAGCGGATGAAGGTGCGCGGCGGGCCGAATTCCAGCCGGGCATCGAAGCGGCCGCCACCACGGCGTCCGGGATCCCCTTCGGGAGGCGGGCCGAGGGGCCGGTCGTCCGGGCGAAGACCTTCGGGACGCACTCCGTCGCCCCGCGGGCCATCAGGCGGCGGACCGCCTTCACGCCGGGGTCCGCCGCGGGTGCGGATGCGCTGGCGGACTTCCTCGGGCAATTCCAGCGCGGCGCCGGCGATGATGTCGTGCTGGTCGCCGACGAGGGCGAACTTCACGCCGTAGCCGGTGCCGAAGCGTTCGAGAATGCTCGTCCATTCGTCCTTGGGCCGCGTCCGCAGTTCGCCGAATACCACGTCGGCGACCTGCTGCACCCGTTCGCCGGCGAGGCTGGCGATGACCGCGTCGGGCCGGAACTCGCTGCGCACCACGAACCAGAACACCACGGCCAGCAGCACCAGGTTGAGGAGCAGCCAGACCAGAAACCGGGCGAACAGCGGCAGGCGAAGTCTCATGGCGCGTCGGGGTTGATGAGCATGTAGCCCGCGCCGCGGTAGGTCCGGATGAAGCGGGGCTGCTTCGGATCGTCGCCGAGCTTCTTGCGCAGTGCCGAGATGTGGACGTCGATCGAACGGTCGAAGACGTCGTAGTTGCGGTCCCGGCATTCCTCCAGCAGCGCCTCGCGGGAACGCACGCGTCCCTTGGCCCGCGCAAGCGAGGCCAGCAGGTCGAACTCCACGGGCGTCAGCGAAATCGGTTGATCGCTCAGCACCGCGGTCCGGGTGTCGGGCACGACGCGGAGCGGCCCCACGACGAACTCCTCCGGCGCCTCCTCTCCGGGCTTCACGGTGCGGCCCTGCCGGCGCGTGACGGCCCGGAGCCGGGCGAGCAGTTCGCGGGTGGAAAAGGTCTTCGGCAGGTAATCGTCCGCGCCGATTTCCAGGCCCACGATGCGGTCCGCCTCGTCGCCGCGCGCGGTGAGCATGAGCACCGGGACGTCGGCCTTCGCACGGATGCGCTTGAGGACTTCAAAGCCGTCGAGGCCCGGGAGCATCACATCGAGGATGACCGCCTGCCACGGTTCGGTGGTGGCGCGCTCGACGCCGTCGGGACCGGTGTGGGCGAGTTCCACGGCATAGCCCATCGGCTCAAGGTAATCGCGGATGAGCCGGCAAAGTTTGCGGTCATCGTCGATGACGAGGATGCGGTGGGCGGACGTGTCGGACGCGTTGGCCATGGCCGAAGTTCTGCCGCCGAGGCTGCCACGCGGCAATGCCGGAAGCCGGCACTTTTACCCCGGCTTAACAAAAAGCCCCGGCCCAATGCGGGACGCCGGGCGATTCTGGCTTCCCGCACGTTCCCCCTTCGACAGGGCGCCGGCAGGGTTTCATACTCATGGCACCCGGAGGATCCGGG
>CAIWAH010000044.1 GCA_903910585.1 uncultured Verrucomicrobiota bacterium | reverse complement strand
GGCGAAGCTCTCGGCCTGGGAGCAGTTCGCCCAGGTGCTGCTCGCCAGCAATGAACTGGTCTTTCTCGACTGACCACCAACGCGATTCCGCATGGACACTTCCCGCCACTTCACCACCGCTGAACTGGCCTCCGGCCTGCCCGAAATCCGCCGCTCGCCCGCCGACCAAGGCACGGTGGACATGATCGTCGTCCGTCCCGACCGCGACCTGCGCGAGCTGCCCCACGCCATTGAGCTGTCGCCCGAGTCCGGCCTCGCCGGCGACCGCTGGTCCCGTCACTGCACCCGCCACCTGCCGGATGGCCGGCTCAACCCGGACACCCAAGTCACCCTGATGAACCGCCGCGCCGCCGCCGTGATCGCCGGACCGGAATCCCGCTGGCCGCTTGCCGGCGACAACCTGATGGTGGACCTCGACCTCAGCGTGGCGAATCTCCCCACCGGCCAGCGCCTGCGCGTCGGCGGAGCCGTGCTGGAGATCACCGCCCAGCCGCACCTCGGCTGCTCCAAGTTCAACGCCCGTTTCGGCGCCGACGCCCTGGCTTGGGTGAACTCAGCCGAAGGCAAGGAACTCCGCCTGCGCGGCGTCAACGCCATGGTCATCGAAGCGGGCTGGGTGCGGACCGGAGACCGGATATCGAAACTGATGCTCGATGCCTCCACCTCGTGACGAATTGCCTCCAAGTCCGCGGCGACCTGCTGGACCAGCCGGTGGAAGCCATCGTCAACGCGTGGAATCGCAACGTCTTCCCGTGGTGGCTGCTGCTCCCGCAGGGCGTCTCCGGCGCGCTCAAGCGGCGCGCGGGGCTGGAGCCGTTCCGGGAACTGGCGCGGATGGGTCCGATCCCGCTGGGTGAAGCCGTCGTCACCTCCGCCGGGCGGTTGCCGTTCAAGGCCATCATCCACGTCGCGGGCATCAACCTCCTTTGGCGTTCGTCCGAGTTCTCGGTCCGCCAATCCGTCCGCAGCGCCCTGCGCCTCGCGGTCGAACACCGATTCGCCTCGCTGGCCCTGCCGCTGATCGGTGCCGGTTCCGGCGGCGGTGGCGCGGATCAGGTGGAAGGGTGGATGCTGGACGAACTCGGACAAATTCCGTTTGAAGGCGAGGTCCGCGTTGTGCGTTTCTCGATAGCAGCCAGCCGCGTATGAATCCGTTCGAACATCTCCCGCCGCGCTTCCTCACCCGTCGCCAGATGCTCCGGCAGATGGGCACGGGCCTGGGCTATCTCGGCCTCGCCGGCGTGCTGGGTGACGCGCGGTTGCTCGCGTCCTCGGAAATCGGAAATCCGAAATCGGAAATCTCAAATCCCCTCTCTGCGCAGCCACCGCAGTTTCCCGCGCGGGCCAAGCGCATCATCCACATCTACCTCAACGGCGGGCCGTCGCAGGTGGACACCTTCGATCCCAAGCCGGCGCTCGCGAAGTATGCCGGCAAGCTGCTGCCCGGCGGCAATCTGACGACCGAACGCCCGCTCGGCGCGGCGTTGCCTTCGCCGTTTTCCTTCAGGCCGTATGGCCAGAGCGGCATTGAGGTGAGCGAGATCTTCGCGAAGACGGCTCAGCACGTGGACGACCTGTGCTTCATCCGCTCGATGCACGCCAACACGCCCAACCACGAGCAGTCCATGCGCCTCATGAATTGCGGCGACGAACGGCTCTCACGGCCGAGCTACGGCGCGTGGGTCACCTACGGCATGGGTTCGGAGAACGAGAACCTGCCCGGTTACATCGCCATGTGCCCCGGCCTGCCCGTCGCCGACGTGTCGAACTGGCGGTCGGCGTTCCTCCCCGGCATCTACCAGGGCACGCACATCAACACGAAGAAGACGAAGCCCGACGAACTCATCGAGAACATCACCAACGGCCGCTTGTCGCTCACCGCCCAGCGCCGCCAGTTGGATCTGCTCGCCGAGTTCAATGCGGAGCACCAGCGCGCCCGCGGCGACGACCCGCAGTTGGAGGCCCGCATCCAGTCCTTCGAACTCGCCTACCGCATGCAACTGGAGGCGACCGACGCCTTCGACCTCTCGAAGGAGCCCGCCCACATCCGGGGGCTGTATGGCGACACCGTGCAGTCCCGGCAGTTGCTCATCGCGCGGCGGCTGATCGAACGCGGCGTGCGCGTGGTGCAGTGCTACCACGGCGACGTGCAGCCGTGGGACAGCCACGACATGATTGCCGACGCCCACCGCAACCTCGCCAACCAGGTGGACCAGGGCATCGCCGCGCTGCTCACCGACCTGAAGCAGCGCGGGCTGTTCGAGGACACGCTGGTGATCTGCGGCGGTGAATTCGGCCGCACTCCGGCCGTGGAGATGCCCGCCCCCGGCACGCCCGGCAACGGCAAGGGGCGCGACCACAATCACTACGGTTTCACCGTGTGGCTGGCCGGCGGCGGCGTGAAGCGCGGCTACGTCCACGGCGCGACGGACGAGTTCGGCTTCAAGGCGGTGGAAAAGCCCGTCCACGTCCACGACCTGCACGCGACGATGCTGCACCTGCTCGGCTTCGACCACGAGAAGCTGACCTACCGCCACTCCGGCCGCGACTACCGACTCACGGACGTGAGCGGGGACGTGGTCTGGGAGATTTTGGCGTGATGCATCATCGCTCACGGTTAAGGCACCCGAAGTATGAAAACTCCCAAGAAAGCAGCCGCCAGAAGGCCGCTATCACCATCTGAAGCAATCTTGCGGATTTCCTCACTTTTCAATCATGTGACACACACATTTCCACGATTGAACCGTATTCGAAGGCGGCTAGCGTGCGTAACCGAGCTCAAACGAGAAATGGGACTGCCTCCGGAAGCACCGCTTCCTGCTCAAGTCATGAGCGTTCTCTTGAAAGTCGAAAGCGACCGCGCTGAACAAATGGGCAACAAGGCAACTGCGGCACGGCTCAAATCCACAAAGAAACGTAAGCACGGCCCCAAGAATTCCACACCAAAGGCCACCAGCTATCGGTGGCATCAAGAGTTGCCCGAAGCATCTGTGTGGAGTGGTGCTCCGTGGGACAGGTCGTTTTCTGAACACCGGTGGCGCTAGCGATCATTCGAGCATGAGACCGATCTTTGTTGGTCCACATTTCCACAAACCAGTCGATTCACTAAGATCGAAATGTTGCCGACTGGAAAGCCATTAGCTGTGCCGGACAACTTCCAAACCACATTCCTATTCAGCCCGGCGACTCAGCATACCTCGCAACGTGGCGGACAATTCAGTCGGAGATGTCAGTAACGTTCCCAACCTGCGGGCAACTCTTGGATCAAGACTCACATTGGGCCGCCGGCGAACCGCGTCAGTAACCAATGCCAGGAATTCTCGCGCTTCGCTTACGCTCAAGTTTTGGGCCGGATCCAACAGTCGCTCTACAGCCGTGGTGACTTCCCAAGCTGAATAATCACCCAACAGCGCCAGGTGGAGGGTGTCACCGGGTTGGTTGCGCCGTTCGACGAGCGCCTGCTTTTCCCGAAACAACGTCACCGGATCAGCCACGAGAAACTGCACCGGCTCACCCTCCCACTCGAATTCACCGGTTCGCGCCGTCTCCAACGCCAGTTCCGGATCCAAAGTCAGGCCGACTTGGGCAAATCCCAGCCGCACGCCTTCCACTTCGAGAAACTCCCGTCCCGCAGCGTCCCGAACCACCATCTGGGGCAGCAGTTCCAAGGCGTCGCCAGAAAAGATGCCGGTGAAGTCCAAGTCCTTGCTCAGCCAGGACTGCTCGTGAATCAGGGACAGGGAAGGGACGGAAAAGTCGGGGTCGTTGGCCTGCCGCAAACGGGCCCGGTAGAACAAGCAGGCTCCGCCACCGATCAAAAGCGCGCGCCGGAGGAATGGCCGGGCATCGCGATGAAGCCGCCATAGGCAGCGTTGTAGCGCCGGCCAGTCGAAGCGTTTGTCAGCGGACACGGAGCACGGAGCGTTTGGGCGGTCGCAGCGTCACCGCCGCGGCGACGGCATCGGTGAGGTCCGCCAGTTCTTTCGCGGTCAGCCGGTTGCCGGCGGCCTT
This sequence comes from uncultured Verrucomicrobiota bacterium, assembly GCA_903910585.1. Lineage (GTDB taxonomy): Bacteria > Verrucomicrobiota > Verrucomicrobiia > Limisphaerales > UBA9464 > CAIWAH01. The sequence continues at coordinate 42,682 of CAIWAH010000044.1, read as the reverse complement.
CCACTCCGCCTTGCCGGGCGGGTGCGCGGAATGGCGGTCAGGAATGGGGAATGGCTTGCGGTCGGACATCGGACGGAACGCTAGCTCGGCCGGACATCCGGTCACTTCCTTTTTGGCGGTGGCAGGACAGGCTTTCCCATCCGGTTGGGAGAAGCCGCATCGCAAGACCTCGCGGACGACAAAACAGTGTCGGAGTCGGATCCCTTTCAGGGGACAACGCTCGGGCAGCCTGCGAGAACCACGGTTTTGCGGAATCGACCGCACCGGCGTTTTGCCCCTGGGCCGGTGCCGGCCTAGGCTGCGGCCGTGAAGCTCGAAATCTTTACCCTGTGCGACTCGGCCGTGGATTACAGCGGCAAGCTCTGCGTCCTCGGCGCCTTTGACCACATCCGCGCCAAGGAGGCCCCGCACGTCGTGCCACTGTGCTCGGTGGTAGCCCGGATGCGCTTCCACCGGATCGAGGAGGGCAACCACACGCTGCGGGTGACGCTCGCGGACGAGGACGGCAAGACCATCGTGCCGAACGTCGAGGCGCAGGTCGGGGTGCGGTTCGGCAACAAGTCCCAGAGCGCCACGTTCAACCTGATCATGCAGATCAACGGGCTGAAGCTGGACACCTTCGGCGAATACACCGTGGACCTCGCCGTGGACGGCGTGCATCAGGGCTCGATTCCCCTCTACTTCGAGCAGTTGCCCGCCAACGCCTGACCGCATCCCGCCGGCAACCACGGCCATCAGTCCCACCCCATGAAAATCATCAAGCGGTTTGGATTCGGAGGCCTGATTGCGGCCCTTTCATTTTTGGCGGGAGCGGGGTGGGGATACCGCCGGGGCTCATTCCAAGCCGGACTGGAGGAGAACAAGATTGCCGCGTCCAACCTGAGCTCGTCAGAACCCAGCCTCAGCCCCGAATTCGCCGCCTACCTCAAGGGGCGGATCTACTACAACCTGGCGTCGAAATACCCGAACGACAAAGGCTATCTGTTGCGCCGCGATTGGGACTTCGGTCCGGTTGACACCACGGCACTCAAGGGACGGGTTTACAAAAAAGACCCAAACTACGAGGCGGAATCCTTCGATGCCGCCACCCGTCACCTTTCCGCCACCCAGGCTTCCCGGTGAAGCAGGACACTTTGGCGACTTCACCAACAGCTCGTGCCGCACATTCCATGTGGAAAGAACAACGCGATTGTCTGGCGTATTCCGCCTTGGCCCTGTCAGCGGCGATTGCTTTCACCGCTTGCCAGAGCACGCCGACAGCGGCCACTGCGGAACTGATGCCCCTCCAGGGCCTGTGGGAAGGCGAAGGGGCGGGAGGAAAATGCTCCATCACGATTGAAGGCAATTCGTTGCACTATCGTGCGGGCACGAACTGGTGGCGGACGAACTTCACGCTTCCCGCCGGCAATGCCCCACGGCAGCTCCACGCCACCATCGCAGACAGCTCCACGCCCGCGAGCAGCGTCGGAGCGGAGGTCTTCGCCCTGTTCAAGATCGAGGGCAACGTCCTCACCCTGGCGGTGAACGACGGGTCGGACACGGCACCGGAAACGTTCGCCAGCGCCTCAAGCCGCTACGTCCTGAAAAAGGTGCGCCCTTAACGTCCCCGGCGCAGACCCGGCAACAGATGCACCGGGGCGTCGGTGAACACCGGCGGACTGAGCCGGCGTTGCATTCCGCCGGAGAGCTCAGCCCACGAACCGCTTGCCGATGACGATGGCGTTGTGGCCGCCAAAGCCGAAGGAGTTGTTCGTGAACACGTCGATCTTCCGCTCCTGCGGCGTGTGGGGCACCAGGTTGAGATCGGCCGCGGGATCGGGATTGTCGAGGTTGATGGTCGGCGGGGCGACCTGCGCCTCGACGGCCTTGCAGCAGATGGCCATCTCGATGGCTCCGGCTGCGCCCAGCATGTGGCCGGTCATGCTCTTCGTGGCGCTGGCGGCCAGCTTGTAGGCGTGGTCGCCGAAGACGTGCTTGATCATGCGGACCTCGCAGAGGTCGCCCACCGGTGTGCTGGTGGCGTGGCAGTTGATGTAATCCACGGCCTCGGGCGCGAGCTGGGCATGGCGCAGGGCCATGCGCATGGCGCGGGCGGCGCCTTCGCCTTCCGGATCGGGCGCGGTCATGTGGTTGGCGTCGGCCGTGTTGCCGTAGCCGACCACCTCACAGTAGATGCGCGCGCCCCGCTTCTTGGCGTGCTCGAGTTCCTCCAGCACGACCACGGCCGCGCCTTCGCCCATGACGAACCCGTCACGGTCGCGGTCGAACGGCCGGGAAGACTTCTTGGGCTCATCGTTGCGGGTGCTCATGGCCTTCATCGCCGCAAAGCCAGCCAAGCCGAGCGGAACCACCGTCGCTTCCGTGCCGCCGGCGAACATCACCGCGGCATCACCGCGCTTGATCGTGGCCCAGGCCTCGCCGAGGGCATGGGTGGCGGTCGCGCAGGCGGTGCAGGTGGCGAAATTGGGCCCGCGCAGACGGTAGTAGAGGCTGAACAGTCCCGAGGCCATGTTCAGGATCAGCATCGGGATCATGAACGGACTGACGCGGCCCGGGCCCTTTTCGAGCAGGATCTTGTGCTGTTCTTCCGTGGTGTAGAGCCCGCCGATGCCGGAGCCGATGTAGCAGCCGATTTCGTCGCGGTTCTCCTTCTCAAGATCGAGGCCGGAATCCTTGAGCGCGCCCCAGCCCGCATAGACGCCGAAGTGGGTGAAGCGGTCGGTGCGGCGGACTTCCTTGGGATTGGGGAACGCCGGCTTGGGATCGAAGCCCTTCACCTCGGCCGCGATCTGGCAGTCGTAGTTGGTGACATCGAACGCCGTGACGCGGTCGATGCCGCACTGGCCGGCCAGGATGTTGTTCCAGAGCGTGTTGGCGTCGAGCCCCAGGCTGCTCGCGCAACCGATGCCCGTGACGACGACCCGACGTTCAGACCATGAACTCATAGTTTGGAACGGGATTAGCGGGGAAACCGGTGTCGCCGGGCAAAGGAAAAAATTCGGGCCGTCCCGGCGTTCCGCAGGCCGCTCCACCCGGTTGGCCCCGGTCAGTTCCGTTGCCAGAGGAAGACGGCAAATCCGGCGACGACGAGCCCCAGCAGGGTCCACGCCTCGAAGGAAAGCGAGAACCGCTCCGGTTCCGGCGGCGGCGGAATGGGCCCGAAGCCCAGTTCATACACATCCGGCCGCGGCTGAAATCCGGCCCAGTCGGACACCAACCCGAGGCGCTCCAGTTCGGCGTAATGGCGCTCGTCGCGCCCGTGGCGGAATTCGAAGGGCGTGCTGCCTCCCGGCGGGGTTGAGAGGCTCAGCTTGCGGCCGCACGAACTGGCGATCTCCAGCGTGCCGCGGTTGACCTCGCCGGTGACCCGGCCGGACGTGAGGACGAGATGAGTCCCCTCCGCCTGACTCCAGCGGGTGAATTCCACGACCGTGCCCCGCAGCGCGTTCACGACGCCCAGACCGCCGGGCAGTTCGATCACCGCGGCGCTGCCCGGTTCGGTCATCAGCAGGGACCCCAAGGCGAGCCGGTCGCCGTTCTTCACCGGCCGCCAGGTGTCGCTCTTTTTGGTCTGCTGCCAGACCCCTTCGCCGGCCACCACCACGGTCGCCGCGTTGGGGTTAAGCAGGCTCGGCGACCATTCGTAGGAAAGGTCGGTCGCGGCGGCGGTTCGCAGGACGGCTCCCAACCACAGGAACAGCGCCAGCAGCAACCGCCGGCCGGTTGGAAACCCGGACGGCATCTGCGCGGGAGGCATCTTTCCCGCCGATCCACGACGGCTCAAGCACAAGGCGGCGGAAGCGGTCCGCGAATTGAAGATTCCCTCCTTCCCGGCCGTCCGGCTGACACCTAGTCTTGCCGCCTTCCATGAAATCCGCCTTCCTCTCGTTGCTCGTCCTGACGTCGGTCCTCCCCACCCGGGCGGACAAATCGGTCGTCCTGTGCGCGGGTTCGCGCAGCCACGGCAAGGGCGAACACGAATTCCGCGCCGGCTGCCTGCTGCTGGCCGAGGCGTTGAACCGGTTGCCCGGCTACCGCGCCACCGTCGTCAGCAACGGCTGGCCAGCCGACGTCGCGGTGCTGAAGTCGGCCGATGCCATCCTGCTCTACGCCGACGGCGGGGACGGCCATCCCGCGATCAAGCCGGAGCGCCTCAAGCTGCTCGATGAACTCGCCGCCAAGGGCGTCGGCATCGGCACCGCTCATTACGGCGTCGAGGTGCCCAAGGGGGATCCGGGGCTCGCGATGCTGCGTTGGACGGGCGGCTACTTTGAGACGTTCTGGAGCGTCAACCCGCACTGGAACGCCGAGTTCAAGACGTTCCCGAAGCACGCCGTTGCCAACGGGGTGAAGCCGTTCGCGATCAACGACGAGTGGTATTACCACATGCGCTTCACCCCGGACCTGAAGGGCGTAACGCCCATCCTCAGCGCGTTGGCGCCGAAGGAGACGCTGAACCGCCCCGACGGACCGCACTCGGGCAATCCGTGGGTGCGCGCCTCGGTGGCCAAGGGCGACCCGCAGCACCTCATGTGGGCCTTCGAGCGGGACAACGGCGGCCGCGGCTTCGGCTTCACCGGCGGCCATTTCCACAAGAACTGGGCCGACGAGAATTTCCGCAAGGTCACCCTCAACGCCATCGTCTGGATCGCGAAGGGCGATGTGCCCGCCAACGGCATCGAGTCGAAGTTTGGCCCCGAGGAGCTGAAGGCGAATCTCGACGCGAAGTAGGCCGTTGTGCCGGGCAGAGGAACCGGCAATCGCCTGGGCATAAGTAGGGCAGGCTGCCAGCCTGCGCGGAGTGTGGGTGGCCTCCAGGATCATTTCGCGCCTTTCGGCGCAGCGGGCAGGCTGGCAGCCCGCCCTACTCCGGCTTTACGGCTTCGGCCCCGCCGTAGGCTGGTCGCTGAAGACCGGCAGCATCTGTTCCCGCTGTTCGGGATGGGCCGTGAAGAATTCTTCCACCAGCGCCCGTGCTTCCTGCCCCCGACCGCTCCGATCCAGCAATTGGCCCAGCTTGAACACCGGCTCGGGATTTTCGGGCGAAATCTGGCGCGCCAGCCGGAAGGTCGCCTCCGCCTGCGCCAGATGGCCGTGCGACTCCAGCAGATTGCCGGCGGAAACGGCGTCGTGCGAATAGGACTTCAGGGCCGAGGGCGAGGCGGAGGTGCCGGCATCCGCGAGGACCTCCCCGGCGGCCAGTTCCCAAAAGGTCAGCGTTTCCGCAGCCCGATCCGCGGTGAGTTCAAAGCCGTCGGTCCGCCCCCGCAGCTCCATCACCGGCCCCAGTGGCAGGGCATCCGCGTAGGTGCCGGTGAGCGGCGAGGATTCCTGCAGGGCAAAGGACAGGTCGGGATTCTTGTCCATCAGGCGGGCGAGCAGCCTTTCGTTGATCGACATGACGGCGACCTGGCCGCCGACCGAGATGCGGCCGTCCTCGCCCATCGTCACCTCTTCACCGGGGCGAAGCTGTTTCGGTTCCTCCGGGAAATCGCGGTCGTGCGCGAAACGTCGCGAGGCGTCGGCGACGTAGTCGGCGAAGGCCCGCTGGCTGTCATCGGGTTTCAGGGCCTCGAACCGTTCGCCGTATTGCACCGCCACGTAGTCAAGGTAGAGGGAATCGGCGAGCGCGTTCTGGGTGAGGATGATGTGGGATTCACCGCCCGAGGTGTCGTTGAGGAGCTCGGGAATCCAGCGGCCGTTGTCGGTGCCGCCGACGTAAACCATGCCCGGGCGCAGCGAGCCGAGGATGGCATTGCCGTAGTCGAGGAGCTGCTGTGCCGGCCATTCGTGGACCTGTTCGGCCACCCCGTAGGTATCGAGGATGACCGGCCAGAGCTTGGAGACGTCGGGCGAGCGTCCGGAATGGTAGCTGCCCGAGGTGTCGCCGCCGTGGAGGACGGCAAACGCGGCCGAAATGCGCTCCCAGTCGCCCGATTCGACGGCGGCAAAGAACTGCTTCACCTCGTTGGGGACGTAAATGCAATGCCGTCGCGCGAGGGCGTGAGCCAGCATCAGGCGGGACTGGGCGAACTGCGCGAGCTTGGCCGCCACGATCTCCTCGGCCTTGGGGTTGGGCGCCGAACTGACAATGCGCGGCCCGGCGTTGGTGCGGATGTCCGGACGCGATGGCGAAGTGGCGGAGCGGGTTGTTTCGGGCGAAGCGGCGGCGGTGGTCGGTTCCGGCGCGGGCGGGCGTAGCAGGCGCAACAGCGCGAGGGCGAGGGAGGCGATTAGCGCGACCCCCAGCCAACGTGAAGGCGGCTTGGAGCGGTCAGGCGAAGCGGTTTTCGGCGTGTGCATTCGGTGGGACGGAGAAGTTCGGCGATACTGATGACACCGCTGGATTGGAAGTTTGTATGTGCCGTGAATCCGAAGTGAAACTCACGCCAAGGCGCCAAGGCGCAAAGAAGCCCCCACCCTCTCCCTGCCTTTGCGTCTTCGCGCCTTTGCGTGAGGCAAACGGAACCAAGCCACCACCCGCTTACGCCGCGAAGATCCGATCCATCTCGCCGCTGAGCTTCTTGAGCCCTTCCAGCGAGCCGCCGCCGCCCTGTTCGGCGATGCCCCAGCCGTCGTAGCCGATGTCGTCGAGGGCCTTCATCACGGCGGGCCAGTTGTTGTCGCCCTTCAGGAATTCGGCATCGAAGCCGGCCCATTTGCCCTGCTTGTCGGACTTGGCGCGGCTGTATTCCTTGATGTGCAGCGTCTGGATGCGGTGGCCAAGGATGCGAATCCACTGCTCGGGCCACGCGTAGTGGATGATGTTGCCGATGTCGAAGTGCCACGCGACGAAGGGCGACTCGAACTCGTCGATGTAACGGGCAGCCTCGATGGGTCCGAGCAGGAAGTTGTTCCAGACGTTCTCGATGCTGATCTTCACGCCGAGTTCCTGCGCGAGCGGGATGGCCTTCCGGATCTCCGCCTGCGACCGCACGTAGGCGTCGGCGTAGGAGACCTTGTCGTTGACCACGGCGGGCACGAGCAGCACGGAGGGCGCACCGTAGCGTTTGGCGTCCTTGAGCGACTGCTTCAGGCCTTCGAGACCGACCTTTCGGACCTCGGGATTCGGATCGGAGAGCGGCTTGGCCCAATGCGTGTGGCAGCAGACGCTGCCGGCCTTGAGTCCGGTGGCATCAAGGGCGCGGAGCACTTCGTCCACGTCCATACCGCCCATCGGTTCGACACCTTCGAAGCCGGCTTCCTTGACCGCCTTGGCCTTCTCCATCACGGAGCCGGGCGCGCCGACGGTGCCCCACATGATGCCTTTGCGGATGCGGCGTTTGCCGGGCTTGGCGATCGAGACGGGAATCGGGGACTTCGGCGCAGCAGTGGCGCAACCGGTGAGCAGCGGGGCGACGGTGGCGACCGCACCGGCAGTGGCGGTGAGTTGGAGGAAGTGTCGGCGGTTCATGGAAGGTGAAGTTTGGCGGTCTAAGAAAAGGGCCGCCCGACGTGGGCGGCCCGATGATTCAGCAAGCGATCATGATCTCGGCCGGACCGCTCAGATCAGCTTGTAGCGGCCGGGAATCGGCAGGGGCATGATGTCGAGCTTCATGTCCATGGCCCATTCGCCGTCCGGGGAGAGCTTCTCCTGCGAATTGAGCGCCTGTTCCCAGGTGACTTCCTGGCCGGTGTAGGCGGCCATGCGGCCCATGATGCCTTGGAGCGTGCTCGACGCGAGCCAGTCGCCGTCGAAGCGATACGGGCCCTGGCCACGGATGGCGCGGAAGAGGTCCTGATGTTCGACGACATACATGTCGGGCTTCTCGCCGGTGTAGCGCCAGGTCTTCTCGCCGCGGATTTCCGGATTGTTCCAGCCGCTGCGGGCGAAGCCCTTGGAGCCGACGATGTAGTCCGAGTTGTCGCTGTAGCAGCCGGGAATCTGGCGCTGGGCGATCGTGGCCTGAACGCCGTTCGGGTATTTGTAAACGACCGTCATGTGGTCGTAGATGTTGCCCTCGTGGTTGGGGATCATGCGGCCGCCCGTCGCCGTGCAGCTGATCGGCGGCTGGTCGTGCAAGGTCCAAGCGAGCTTGTCCACGGTGTGGATGCACTGCTCGACATAGCCGTCGCCGGCGAGCCAGGAGAAGTTCATCCAGTTGCGAAGCTGCCACTCGAAGTCGCCCATGCCCGGCTTGCGGGTGGAGGCGGCCGGCATCGGCTTCACCGGACCGGTGAGGTAGGTGCCATACACGCTCTTCACCTCGCCGAGCGCGCCGTCGTGGATCTGCTGGTAAAGGGCGCGCCGCGGCAGGTCACTGCGCCAGCAGAAGCCGCAGACGAAGTGCAGCTTCTTTTCCTTGGCGAGCTTCACCGCCGCCATCACCTCGCGGATGCCGTAGGCGTCGGTCGCCGCCGGCTTTTCGCAGAAGATGTGTTTGCCCTTTTCGACCGCGTATTTGAGGTGCGTCGGGCGGAATCCCGGAGGCGACGCCAGGAGCACAACGTCCACCTGATCGATCACCTTCTTGTAGCCGTCGAGGCCGATGTAGGTGGAGTCGGGCGTGACCCGGATGCGGTTGCCGAACTGTTCCTTCAGGCCCTTGAGCGCGCCGCTGGCCTGTCCTTCAAACGCGTCCGCCACCGCGGTCAGCACGCAGTTGCCGTCGGCCGTCAGCGCGTTGCCGGCGGCACCGGTGCCACGGCCGCCACAGCCCACGAGGCCGATCTTCAGCGTGTCGGAATTGGCGGCGAAGGCCGACTCGCGGACGATGATGCCGGGCGCGGCCAGAGCGAACGCCGCGGCGGTGGAGGAGGTCCGGAGAAAGTCCCGGCGGGTGGAGACAGGCGAAGCATTCATGGGAAAACGATGACGCCCGGCAGCGTCCTGCATTCGACGAAAGCCGGTCAAGTCGCACCTTGGTCCGCCAACGCCCCGATTTCAGGGACGGGCCACCCGCCGCCGATGCCTCAGCCCAGATGCGGCCGCATATCGGCGAGCATCTGCGGCACCTTCACGTAGGGATCCTCGGGCAGTTCGTATTCCAGCACGACCCAGCCCTGATACCTGGCGTCGCGCAGGATCTGGAAGGTGCGGGGATAGTCCGCGGGTTCCGCCTTCTTGCCCTTGGCGCTGACCTTGCCCTTGAACTGCACGTTCACGGCCCACGGGGCGCACTTGGCGAGGTCGGCATACGGGTCGGCGGTGTGGAAGTTGCCCGTGTCGAGATTGATGCCCACCCACGGGGATTTCACCGACTTCACGATGTCAATCAGGTGATCCGCCTCCGCGACGATGCCGCCGTGATTTTCGATGCCGAGCAGGATGCCGTGCCGGCCCGCGACCTCGGCGCATTCCTCCAGCGCGGCGATGCAATGGCGCTTGGCCTCCTCGATCGGCTGCCCGTGGGCGGTGCCGGCAAAAACCCGGATGTGCGGCGCGCCCAGCACAGCCGCCTTGGCGATCCATTCCTTCACGGAGGCGATCTGGCGGTCGCGTTCCGCGCCGGGCGGATGCCCGAAGTCGTTGCCCACTGCGGTGCCGGTCACGGTGATCCCGCGGACGTGCGCGTGCCGGCGGACTTTGGCGAAGTAATTGAGATCGGCTTCCGGCGGGAAATAGTAGCTGGTCAGTTCCGCGCCCGGGCAGTCGTTCTCGGCGCAAAAATCGAGGAACTTGAACATGTCCATCCCGGGCAGAAACACGTTCTTGCCGCCCTTGCTCCTGCTGTCATCGCGGAACGAATAGGCGGCCAGCGAAAGACGCATCCGGGCCTTGCCGGGGCGCGCAAATGCCTCGACGGCACCGGCGGCAAAAGGGGCGGCCAGCAGGGCGCTGCCAGCAAGCAGCCGTTGGCCGAACGCGCGGCGGGACAGAAAGTGCACCCCGGACGCTACCGGGGAAGGGTTCGACTTCGCAAGGCGACGTTCCGCACAAGCCGCACGGCCGTCGCTTGGTTCCGCGATTGGAGTCCCCGGCCGCCCGCTGCTAGGATCACCCCGTGAAGCTCACCCACGGTCTGCATCTGGCCTACTGCACCAACGTCCATCGCGGCGGCGACTGGCCGGAAACGCTCGCGAGCCTGGAGAAGCACACGCTCGCCGTCCGGCGGCGGGTGGCCCCGGACCGTCCCTATGCCATTGGTCTGCGTTTGAGTGACCTCGCCTCACGGCAACTCGCGGAGCCCGCCACGCTCCGGAACTTTCAGGCCTGGCTCCAGCGGCACAACTGCTACGTCTTCACGGTGAACGGCTTTCCCTACGGCGACTTTCACGGCACGCGGGTTAAGGAAAAGGTGTCCCAGCCGGACTGGAGTTCGCCGGACCGGCTCGCCTATACGAACCGGCTGTTCGACCTCCTCGCCGAACTCACGCCGCCCGGAGTCGAGGCATCCGTCAGCACCGTGCCCGTCAGCTTCAAGCAGTTCCGGCTGGGTGAACGCGGTCTCCGCACGGCCCGCGAACACCTCTGGCGCTGCGTGGACCACCAGGAACAGCTCACCCGCCGGACCGGGAAGAAGTTCCATCTCGGCCTGGAACCGGAACCTTTCGGCACCGTGGAGAACACCGCGGAGTTCCTCACGCTTTTCGAGCAGCTGGAAGCCGACCGCCCCGGCGACCTGCGCCTGCGCGAACATCTCGGCATCAATTACGACACCTGCCATTTCGCGCTTCAATACGAGCAGCCGGCCGAGGCGCTGCACCGGCTCAGCCGTCGCGGCGTCAAGGTCAGCAAACTGCACCTCAGCAACGCGCTCCGGGTTCATCCGACCGCCGCGGTGCGGGATCAGCTCCGGGCCTTTGTGGACGACGTGTATTTCCATCAGGTCATCGAACGCCGCAGCGACGGGGAAATCGTCCGTTATGCCGATTTGGACGAGGCGCTGACCACGCCGGTGGCGGACGGTCCCCAGTTCGATCGGGAATGGCGCATCCACTTCCACATCCCGCTGCACGCGCCGGAAACGTCCGCCTTCGGCACCACCGCCGACCATCTCCGGGGCACCCTCGACGTGGTGAAACAGCATCCCTCCCTGTGCTCGCACCTGGAGATGGAAACCTACACCTGGGAAGTGCTGCCGCGGGAACTCAAGCAGCCGAGCGTCGTGGACATGCTGGCCAGCGAATACGCCTGGACGCTCGACGAACTCGCCAAGCGGGGCATAAGGCCGGTTTGATCGGATTGCCGACCGACTGCGTCTGGAGACTGTTGGGAGGCCGACCGTCCGCGGTGCACGCCCGCGCCCAAACCAGTTACACGGTTCATCGCGATGGCCCGTGAACCGCTTGCCCCTGCCGCCGTGAGGTTCACACTGGCTGTGCTTTCGATGCCCTATTCGCATCCCCAGCCACTGGACCGGGCGCAGGCCTACCGGCGAATCCGCCACCTGTTCCCGGGAGCCCTGCTGTTCTCGGCGACCGCCGGGTTCGTCAACTCGACCGCCCTCGGGTTCTTTCACACCCCGGTCAGCCACATGACGGGGGCCGTGTCACGTCTTGGCATTGATCTTCACGCCGGCAAGTGGGCCGATGCGACGGCCTCGTTGGGAATCATCCTCGGGTTCCTCACCGGCGCCATGGTGGCCGGCGTGCTGGTCGGCGCCTGGAAGCTCATTCCGGGCCGCCGTTACGGGGTGGCACTCATGGTCCAGGGCGCGCTGCTCAGTCTCTCGACGGGCCTGCTCATGACCGGCCACCGCCTCGGCCTGCCGGCGGTGGCGATGGCCTGCGGGCTCCAGAACGCGATGACCAGCAGTTACTGCGGGCTCATGATCCGGACCACGCACGTCAGCGGAATGATCACCGACATCGGTGTCATGCTCGGGCACTGGATCCGCCACCGACAGATCGAATTCTGGAAGCTCCGGTTCCTCGCGTGGCTGTTCACCGCGTTTGGCGTCGGCGGCTGGGTCGGCGTCATTGCCGACGACCGCTTCGGCCCGGCTGCCCTGGGGGTTCCCGCCGCCGGTTGCACCCTCGCCGGGGCGATCTTCTGGTTCGTCACCCATCGCGGGTTGGTGGACCTGATGCAGGATGCCGGACCGCAGCCGCCCAACATTGGCAGTCTCCCCGACCGCTGATCCGCCGCGCCCGGAATTCTGGCATGGAATCCCGGCGGCTCGTTTGGGAGGATTTCCGCATGCTCGACCTACTCGCAGAATCCCCCCGCGAGCGCGCGCGCCTGTGCGGCCCGGGCCACAGCCGACGCGAGTTTCTTCAGGTCGGCGCCCTGGCCGCCATCGGGCTGTCCCTGCCGCAGTATCTGAGCGCGCGCGAGGCCGGTCTGGTGAAGCCCGGAAACGAGAGACGGTCGTGCATCATGATCTTCAATCTCGGCGGGCCGAGCCACCTCGACCTGTGGGACATGAAGCCCGACGCGCCGAGCGAGGTCCGCGGACCGTTCCAGCCGATCCGGACAAAGTCAGACGCCTTCGAACTGTCCGAACTGCTGCCGCGGCACGCGAAGCTGGCGGACAAGTTTTCGCTCGTGCGTTCGTGCCATCACGACGGTGCGGCGGTGCACGACGCCGGCTGGCAGATGATGCAGACCGGCCGGCGCTTCACCGGCGGCATCCAGACCCCGCACGCGGGTGCGGTGACGTCGCACTTGATGGGCCGGCGCACGGACCTGCCGCCGTTCGTGGTGCTGCCGCAGCTCATGGGGCGCGGCGGCGGCAACCTTCCCAATGGCCAGGCGGGCGGCTTCCTCGGCAAGGCGCACGATCCCTTCGCGCTGATGGCCGATCCGTCGCAGAAGGACTTCAAGGTTCCCGACCTGCTGCCGCCCGACCAGATTGGCGCGCACCGGCTCGAACGCCGCCGCAAGCTGCGCGACATCGTGGATTCGACCGTCAGCGCTTTCGAGGCGAGCGAGGACGCGCGGCTGATGGACGCCAACTTCCACGCCGCCTTCCGCATGATGACCAGCGAGAAGGCCCGCGCGGCCTTCGATCTCGGCCAGGAACCGACCAAGGTGCGCGAGCGTTATGGCATGAACCGCTTCGGCCAGTGCTGCCTGCTGGCGCGCCGGCTGGTGGAAAGCGGCGTGCGGTTCATCACGATCAACACCTTCCTCACCGTCTTCGACGAGATCACGTGGGACATCCACGGCTCGAAGCCCTTCACGTCCATCGAGGGCATGAAGGACATCGTGTGCCCCATGTATGACCAGGCCTACAGCGCACTGATCGAGGACCTCCACCAGCGCGGGCTGCTGGACGACACGCTGGTGGCCTGCCTGTCGGAGTTCGGCCGCACGCCCAAGGTGAATCCGGCCGGCGGTCGCGACCACTGGCCGCAGTGCTTCACGACCTACTTCGCCGGCGGCGGCGTGAAGGGCGGACGGGTGGTCGGCGCGAGCGATCCCATCGGCGGCTTTCCGGCGGAACGGCCGGTGAAGCCCGGTGACCTCGTGGCGACGATCTTTCACAGCCTCGGCTTCGATCACGCGTCGCACCTGCCGGGCCCGGGTGGAAGGCCGTTCCCGCTGACCGACCTCGGCACGGAGCCGATCAAGGAGCTGTTCGTATGAACGGGCGTCCGTTGATTCCTGCGGCGTGGGGCCTCTGCCTGTCCGTGGCAATGGCGATCACCGGTGAAGCCGCCTCGTCCGAGGCGGTGTCCTTCCGCCGCGATGTGCTGCCGATCCTGTCGAAGGCCAACTGCAACGGCGGCGGCTGCCACGGTGCGCTCGCGGGCAAGGGCGGTTTCCGGCTGTCGCTGTTTGGCTACAACCCGGAGGCCGACCATCTCGCGATCACCCGCGAGGCGAACGGCCGGCGGGTGGAGCTGTCCGAACCCGGCGCCAGCCTGCTGCTGACCAAGCCGACCACGCTGGTGAAGCACAAGGGCGGCAAGCGGCTGGAGACCGATTCAGACGATTACCGCACCTTGGCCCGCTGGATCGCCCAGGGCGCGCCCTGTCCGAAGGCCGACGATCCGACGCTCACGGAGCTGACCGTTTCCCCTACCGAACAGACCGTGCGCGACGGGCAGTCGCTCCAGTTGAAGGTGCGGGCGAAGTTCAGCGACGGCGTCGAGCGCGATGTGACCCGCTGGGCCAAGTTCACCTCGACCGACGAAACCGTCGCCAGCGTGGACGGCTCCGGGAACGTCAGCGTGATCGGTCCCGGCGCGGGCGCGATCACGGCGTGGTATTCCTCGCAGATCGTCATCGCCCGGCTCACGTCGCCGTTCTCCAATGCGATTCCGGCGGAGGTCTTCGCGCAGGCGCCGCGGGTGAACTTCATCGATGACCTCGTGCTGGCGCAGTTGCAGCGCCTGAACCTCAAGCCCTCGCCGCCGGCCGATGACGCCACGTTGGTGCGGCGCGCGTTCCTCGATACCATCGGTCGGCTGCCCACGCCCGCCGAGGTCGAGGCGTTCGTCCGCGATTCCGCCGCCGACAAGCACGCGCGGTTGGCCGAAGCGCTCTTCGCCCGGCCGGAGTTTGTGGACTACTGGACCTACAAGTGGTCCGACGTGTTCCTCGTCAGCGGCGCCAAGCTGCGCCCCGACGCCGTGCGCGCCTACTACGGCTGGATCCGTGCCCGCGTGGCCGACAACACGCCGTGGGACCGTCTGGTGCGCGAGCTGGTGACCGCCCGCGGCTCATCGGTGGACGAAGGCGCGTCGAACTTCTACGCGGTTCATCAGGATCCAGAGTCCATGGCCGAGAACGTCAGCCAGGCGTTCCTGTCGCTCTCGATCAACTGCGCGCGCTGCCACAACCACCCGCTGGAGAAGTGGACCAACGACCAGTATTACCAGTTCGCGAACCTTTTCGCGCGCGTCCGCGCCAAGGGCTGGGGTGGCGACCCGCGCAACGGCGACGGCAAGCGCACGCTTTATGTCGAGTCCCGCGGCGACCTGATCCAGCCGCGCACCGGCAAGCCGCAGCCGCCGGCGCCGCTCGACGCCCCGCCGATTCCGACCGACGATCCGCGCGACCGCCGCGAAGTGCTCGCCGACTGGCTGACTTCGCCCAGCAATCCCTACTTCACCCGCGCCGTCGTGAACCGCGTGTGGGCGAACTTCCTTGGCGTCGGCCTCGTCGAGTCGGTGGACGACCTGCGCGCCTCCAATCCCGCGAGCAACGAGGCGTTGTTGGCGGCGCTCGCGAAGTTCACCGCCGAGCAGCGTTACGATCTGCGCGCGCTGATGCGGCTGATCCTCACCTCCCAGACCTACCGCCGCTCCGCCGAGGTGCTGCCCGAGAACCGCGACGACCGCCGGCATTATTCCCGCCACTTCCCGCGCCGGCTCAGCGCCGAGGTGTTGAACGATGCCCTAGCGGACATCACCGGCCGGCCGGAGGCGTTCAACGAGATCATCCTGAGCGACGGTTCCGCAGAGAAGACGACCCTGCAGACCAACGCGGTTCGCGCCCTCCAGCTGTCCGACTCGGCGGTGAAGTCGTATTTCCTCAAGACGTTTGGTCGCAACCAGCGCGAGATCACCTGCGAGTGCGAGCGGTCAAACCAGCCCAGTCTCGTGCAAGTGCTCCATCTCTCCAACGGCAGCACCATCAACGACCAGCTCGCCGAAAAGGACGGCCGCCTCGCCCAGTTGCTCGCGACGAATCCGACACCCGAGCAGCTTGTGCGCGAAGCTTGGGTGCTCTGCCTAGGCCGGCCGCCGACGGATCGAGAACGGGCCGAGTTTGTCCGCGCCCTCACGGAGGCACCACCGGACCAGAAGCGCGAGGTCGCCGAGGACCTCTTCTGGTCGCTCCTCACCAGCCGCGAATTCCTCTTCCAGCACTGACATGAAGCCCACGGAAATGCGGAAGGCTGAACGCGGAGCCGTAGCGCAGATTTTTAATCTGCTGTATCGCCGGCTGGCAGCCGGCAGGGCGCGGCTGCAAGCGGAATTTCTGAGGCTGCCCCCCCCTCCGCAGGTTGAAAACCTGCGAAACAGCAGGCTGCAAGCCTGCGCTACTTGGGCGCAGCCTCCAATCCAGAGCCTCGCGCTCGGCATGCTGCTTCAGGCGGGTCGACCTAGTTTCGCTCACGCCGAGCCAGTTTACGAACGCGACATCGCTCCGATTTTCCGGACCTACTGTGCGGGCTGCCACAACGACGCCGACCGCGAGGGCGATTTCTCGCTGGAGACGTTCGCCGGCCTGCGGGCGGGCGGCGACAAGGGTGATCCGCTCAAGCCCGGCAGCGCCGACGCCTCGCTGCTCATCAAGCTGATCGAGGGTCGCGCCAAGCCGGCGATGCCTCCCAAGGATGAACCCAAGGTTCCGGCGGCGGAGCTGGCCCGCCTCAAGGAGTGGATCGCGGCGGGCGCGCCCGGACCGAAGCGGGACGTCTCGATTCTGGAGCAGCTGGTGGTGCCCCAAGTGGCCCCGGCCAAACAGCAGGCCGCACCCATCACGACGCTGGCCTTCTCTCCGGACGGAAAGCAGGCGGCCGTCGCCGCGGGCGGGCGGGTGGAGCTGCGGCGTTCGCCGAACGGCCGCGCGCGGAAAACCCTGACCGGCCTTCCCGGCAAGGTGAACGCCGTGCATTTCTCGCCCGATGGCAAACTGCTGGTCACGGCCAGCGGCATTCCCGGACTCAACGGCGTCGCGCAGCTATGGGAAGTCCGTGGCGGCACGCGGGTGCGGGAGTTTGCCGGACATCGCGACACGCTCTTCGATGCTGAGTTTTCGCCGGACGGCAGCCTGCTCGCGACGGCCGGTTACGACCGCACCATCCGGCTCTGGCAGGTCGCGGACGGCAAGCTGCTCCGCACCATCGCGGTCCACAACGGCGCCGTCTTCGACCTGGCGTTCGACCCGACCGGGGCGGTGCTCGCTTCGGCCAGCGCGGACCAGACCGTGAAGCTCTGGCGGGTGAGCGACGGGCTCCGGCTCGACACGCTGAACCAGCCCCAGGGGGAGCTGAACGCGCTCGCCTTCACGCCGGACGGACGGCACATCGTGGCGGCCGGCGCCGACAAGCGGATTCACCTCTGGCGCTTCGTCTCCACCAACTCGCCGGCGCTCAACCCCGTCGTCGAGTCGCGTTTCGCCCACGAGGCCGCCATCACCACGTTCGCGCTGAGCGCGGACGGCAAGTCGCTGCTCACCGCCGCCGCCGACCGCACGCTCAAACTGTGGAGTTTGCCCGACCTGGTGGAACGGAATGCCTTCGAGCAGCAGCCTGATCTGGTTTCGGCGCTTTCGTTGGTGCCGAGGAAAGAACGCTTCGTCGCAGCCCGGTTGGATGGTTCGGTGAAGGTTTACGACCTGAACGCGGCCAGCCGTGCCGGAGACGGGGTGACGCGTTTCCAGTCAGTTCGGCCAAAACAGGGCCCGCTTACTTCGGCCGCTGCCGGATCGGGGATGGCAGAGCCGGTTCGCGTGGCGGAGGTCGAGCCGAACGATTCACCGAAGCAGGCCCAATCCATCCAGGTTCCGGCGGAGATCAGCGGCAACATCAGCCGCGCCGGTGACGCCGACCTGTTCCGCTTCCATGCCGAAGCGGGACAGGAGCTCATGCTGGCGATCCAGGCCGCGGCGGCGAAGTCGTCGCTCGACAGCCGGCTCGAGGTGCTGACTGCGGACGGCCAGCCGGTCGAACAGGTCGTCCTCCAGGCCGTGCGCGATTCGTGGTTCACCTTCCGTGGCAAGGATTCCGACACGCCGGACGACTTCCGCCTCCAGAACTGGCGAGAGATGGAGCTGAACGAATACTTCTACGCGAACGGCGAGGTCGTGCGACTGTGGCTGTATCCGCGTGGGCCGGATTCGGGCTTCAAGGTTTATCCCGGCGAGGGACGCCGGCACACATTCTTCGGCACGACCGCGCTCACTCACGCGCTGAACGAGCCGGGCTACATCGTGGTGCCGCATCCGGCCGGCTCAAGGCCGGTTCCAAACGGCCTGCCGATGTTCCGCCTGAACTTCGAGAACGACGACGATCCGACCCGTGAGGCTGGCGCCGATTCGCGGCTGCTCTTCACCGCGTCGCGGACCGGCGATTACCTCGTCCGTGTGACCGACACGCGCGGCTTCGGTGGGGCGACGAATTTCCACTACACGCTCGCCGTGCGCCCGAGCCGGCCGGACTTCAACGTCACGGTCGAGGGCCTGAACCCGAAAGTCAGTCCCGGCAGCGGACGCGAGCTGCGCTTCGTGGCGAAGCGGCGCGAGGGCTTCAGCGGACCGATCCGCATCGAGATCGCGAACCTGCCGCCCGGTTTCACCGCCAGCACGCCGGTGGAGATTGAGGCCGGGCAGATGGTCGCGCTGGCCACGCTGCACGCGGCGTCCGACGCCATGTCGCCGGCCGACGCCGCCGACAAGGCGGTGCAGGTGACCGCCACCGCAACCATCCGCGGCCGCGAAGTGACGCATGAACTGGGCTCGCTGGGCGATTTGCAGGCCGGCAAGCCGCCGAAACTCACGGTGGAAATTCTCGCCGGCAACGACCGGGCGCACGTCCTGGAAACGTCCGGCCAGCCGCTGGAGTTCACGATCCGGCCGGGCGAGACGATAACGGCCCGGGTGCGGGCGGTGCGGCACGACTTCAAGGACCGCATCGAGCTGGGAGGTGAAGGATCGGGCCGAAATCTTCCGCACGGGCTTTACGTGGACAACATCGGCCTCAACGGCCTGCTGATTGTCGAAGGGGAGACGGAACGTGACTTCTTCATCACGGCCTCGCCCATTTCCCAGCCTGGAACCCGACGGTTTCACCTGCGTGCCAACGCCGATGACGGTCAGGTGTCGCGTCCCGCGATTGTCCGGGTGCTGCCGAAGTGAAGTGATCCGGGCGACCCCGGCGGCAAGCCCGCCTGGCGGCTAGGTTGCCGATCCGCGGATCGCGGCCACGTTGGACCGGTGAAGAGGATATTTCTCGGCGTGGGCGCGGCCGGATTGCTGGCCGCCGGCTGGATGTTGGCGGGTTGTTCCGCGGTGCCGAAGCGCACGGATTTTGCGGAGGAGTCCCGCACGGCCTTTGCCGCCGCCAGTGCCCGGCCGACGGTGGCCGCGGGTTCCGAGGCGGAGCGTCAGGCGATCGAACGGGTGAAGCGGTTCCTCGGCAACTGGAGCGAGGCCACCATCCGCGAGCAGACCGCGCAGGTTTACGCCCCGGACGCCTATCTCAACGACACGCTCAAGACGCTCCGGGGCGCCGACCAGATCCGCGACTACTTCCTCGAAACTGCGGAGAATGCCGAGAGCCTCACCGTAGAGTTCGCCGACGTGACCCGGGCGGCCGACGGCGCCTACTACTTCCGCTGGGTCATGGATGTGCGGATGAAGAAGGTCGCCGCCGGAGAGACCATCCGCACGCCCGGCATCACCCTGGTGCGTTTTGACGAACAGGGCCGCGTGCTGATCCACCAGGACTACTGGGACAGCGCGGCCGGGCTGTGGGAACACGTCCCGGTGCTCGGCCGCGGCATCCGCACCATCAAGGCGCGGCTCTGAAACCGGCCCGCCCCGTCAGGGCAGAGCCGGCGTGATGACCTGGAAGAACCGGGCTTCCCCGGCACCGGTGAGGGGTGTTTCGATGATCCTGGCGGCGGGAGCCGCCGGCACGTCGAGAACCTTGCTCCAGTCGCCGCCGAGCGAATCCTGGGCGCGCACCATGTAGCTGGCGCCGGCTGCCGCCGTGAACCGGAGCAGCGCGGGTTCGCCGGGAACCACCGCGAGCACGGGAGGTTCGGTCACACCGCCGGTGACCGTAACGGTCAGCTCGTCAGTCGCGCCGAATTCACCGTCATTCGCCGAGAACTGCAGGACATACGTGCCCGCCTGCTCGAAGCGCACCGTAGTCTGCGGCGAGTTCGCCGGGGAAAACGCGGCCGAGCCCGGGCCGGAGACCTTGATCCATGCAAACGTCGGCACGCCGGGCGGCGTCGGCAGCCCATCGTCCGTGAACGAGGCGCTGAGCGCGAGCGCTTCCCCGGCATTGACGGTCCGGTCGGCCCCGGCGTTGGCAGTCGGCCGGCTGTTGGTCGGCAGCCGTTTGGCCGTGAGCTGGAGGTCGAAGCTGAGGTCCGACGAGCCACCATTGTTCTGGTGCATCTCGACGGCCAGAACGTTCTCACCCTCGCGGAGGGCCGAAGCATCGATCGGCGCCTCGTTGAGCGTGCTCTCATCGGCGCCACCAATGGCCGAATTGGCCGCGGAACCAAAGGTGATGTCGGACTCGGGGAGATTGTTGCGGTAAACTTCCACGCCGTTGAGATAGACCACCGGTCCGTCGTCCCGGACGATGCCGAGGTTCAGCGACTGGATGCTGGCGAGCCCGACGACGTTGAAGCGGGTCCGGAAGTAGGTGGTCGTATATTTGTTGCCGGAATCCGGGCCAAAGCCGACCACGGTGACCTCATCGCCATCACCGTAGCCGAGCTGGGCCGGTCCGCTCTTCCACGCGGAATCCACGAATCCAGACGCACGCCACGCGGTGCCCTGGTCCGTGCCGGTGTCGAGATAGCGCCAAACCGAGCCGAGCGGCAGCAGGGTCGCGTCGCCGGCGCTGCGGGTGACACTGATCAGGAGGTCGTCGCTCGCGGAGAGTTCGCCGTCGCTCACGGTCACGCGGAGTCCGAACAGGCCGGTGCCCGGGACCGCGACGGTGGTCGTGGCGGAAGTCGGGGAGCCGAACACGATGCCGGCCGGCCCGCTGATCTGGCTCCAGGAGAAACGCAGCGGATCACCGGGCGTGCCGTCGTCGGTCGCCGAAGCGGTCAATGAGACCTGAACCGGAAACGCCGATTCCACGAGCTCGCGATCGGCGCCGGCATCGGCGATGGGCGGGCGGTTTGCCCCGTTGTCCACGCCCGGCGAACCGCCGAACGGACTGGCGCGCCACGCCGCGGGATCGTCGGCATAGGCAATCGGCGTGCGGCGTTCGAGGGTCGAGCCCAGCCCGGCGGCCGTCGCCGGCCATGGAGCCCGGTCGTTGTAGCGGACGGAATCCACCGCCAGATACGGGACAAACACCGACACCTGCCCCAACTGGTTGGTCACGTAGTCGGGAGCGTCGGGGCGCTGCAACTCGAGCCGTTCACCGCCATCCTGAAGGTTGCCGAGGAACGGCCCGAACACCGGCACCGCCGCGGGAATGCCAAAGCGGCTGCGGAACAGCGCCGGATCGCCTGCCGTCACGACGGCATAGCCATGGGCCGGCAACGTGACGTCGGCCGGAAATTCAAAGTCCACACCCGCGATCCGCCAGCGGTTGGTCGGGAAGGCCGGATCGAACAGCGGCACCGCGGCGTCCGTGAGGTTGTGGATTTCCACGAACTCGACATCGCCGGCCTTGGGCTCGTAGTTGAACTCGCTGATCACAACCGCGCCCATCCGCGGACCGGCATTCACGGCACCGAGGGTCAGCGCGGCCTGCGCGGGGAACTGCACTTCGCCAATGCTGTTCGTGTGGCGACCGAACGACACGCCGTTGGCGCTCGCCGGGAAGCTGAAGCCGTCGCTGTAGCCCGTGAGATTGCCGGCGGCGTCCGCGCTGGAGAGCCAGACCTGTTCGCCGTGCGAGTTGAAGGTGAACCGGTTCGGTGAGGCCACCGCATTGAAGCCGGCCTCGGTGAGCACCAGGTAACCGCCGGCCGGAATCACCGAGCCAGCCGGAAGCCGGAACTTCCGGGGCTGGTCCGCATCATCGGAGAGATACCACCCTGAAACATCGGCGGCCTGGGCGGCGGGATTGTGCAGCTCGATCGTGTCCACCTGCGGCGGGTCGGTGTGGGCGAGCAGTTCGCTGATGACGACCGGGGGAATGTTGCCGGCCGGATCGTCGGCGCCGGGAGAGCCGCCGCTCTGGGTGCTGGCGCGCCAGTTCGCGGCGGCGTTGGGCTCGGGATTCGCATTCGCACTGACCGGCACGAGGGAAAAGCCGGTGCCATCGGGACTCGCCGGCCACGGCGCGGAATCACCAAAGGCGACGTCAAAGATCGGTTCGCCGGTCGCATGCACGAGCGTCACACGCTCGCCGCCGTTGGCCAGCTTGCCGGTATAGACGCCGGTGACGGGCACGGTCGGGTAGCGGTTCGTGAACGCGGCCGCGTCGCTCGCCAGCACCGCGAAGCGCCCGGGAGCTAGCCGGTAGCCGCGCGGAAAGGTGAAGCTCAGTCCGTTGGTGAAGCTCACGCCGCTGAGGTCGAGCTCCTCTCCGCCCGTGTTCTTCAGCTCAATGAATTCGTAGTGATCCCCATCCACGTCCGTGGTGCCGGGCGGATTATACATCAGCTCGGTGATCGCGAGGGTCTTCCACGATTGGGCAAGGATGAAGTCGGCCTCGTTGAGCGCGCTCCAGTTGGTGCCAATCAGTGCCCGCGAACGGACCCGGGTGGTTTCGGCCAACGGAATCTGCGTGCCGCTCGCGATGAGCCGGGCGGACCGGGCCATGCCCCCGCCAATCAGCCGGGGATCGGTGCCGTCGAGCGTGAAGTAGATTTCGCCGGCAGGCGCGGTGATGGTCACGGCGAACCCGTTGCTGAAAACGCCGCCGTGCTGGCTGAAGGCGGGCGCGGCCGTGGACGGATACAGTCCGCGGGTGCGCAACTGGGCGAGCACGTTCGCGGTGCGCTGGTTGAAGTAGTTCCCCATGACGCCGTTCACCGAGTTCAACCAGTGCTGCCGGGTGAGCGGAGTCGAGACCTTGGAATCACCCCACCGGGCGGACTCGGCCACCACCGCGGAGTAAATCTGGTTGGTGCGGGCGGCGAACCGGGCGCGCGCGGCGGCCGGGGTCAGGGCCCCGCCATTGAAGAAGTGGCGATGGATATGGTCCGCGGCGAGCATCCGGAACTCCAGGTTCGCGGTCGCCTGCTGCCAGAGGTATTGGGGATTGCTCTTGGTCACGCTCCAGCTGGTCGCCGTGCCGTAAGGACCGGTGCGGTTTTCGTTCACGTTGAGCAGCGTGTGTTCCGCGTCGTGCGACGTGAACCGGAAGCCGCCGGTCAGCCCGGTGCGGTTGCGCTGGCCATACCAGTTGTTGGGCGAGGTGTTGCCGAGGAAGTTCGAGATCGGGGCATCGAGGTTGCCGCCGTAGAGGATCACCAGCATGTAATCGATGAGGTTATCGACCTCGAGCAGGTTCTCGTAGGCGGGATTCGGCGTGCCGTCCTCGTTGCGGCCCTGGATCTTGAAATAGGCGGCGTTGTTCGTCAGGCCGGCGCGGGCGGCGTTGTAGAGGCGGGTCCAGGCCTGCATGTCGCCGTCGGTGGCGTTGATCGTGTAGGGACCGGCCTCGACCTTGATCACGTCCCAGTCCTCCTTGTTCCCGCCGTAATAGGTCGCGGAGTAGGCCGCCTCAGGGCGTTCGCAGGTGTTGTAGAGGCCCCAATACATGCCGTTGATGTAGAGGTGATAGTAGTTTCCCCGTTCGCCCTGCCGGCCCATGTCCAACTGGCTGTCGCGGCTGAACTGGTCACGGATGAAGACCCCCTGGGAGTCGCCCTGGAAGCTCCACGAGTAGTTCTGGAAGGTGCGGAGATCCAACGCGTCGAACTCGTCCGCCCCCCGGTCCCCGAAGAGCGGATAGCGCAGCTTGGTCGCGCCGTATTCCTCGCGGAAAAAGAAGCGGAGGGCGTGCTTGGGATTGCTGGTGCTCCGGGAGAAGCCGCCGCGGATCCGGATGCCTGCATTCACCTGGAATCCGTCCTCACCGTCGGGATGCAGCAGCTCAAGTGAAATCGGCCGTTCCCAGAGCCGGCCGTCCTGCCCGGGGTTGGCGTAGATGCCCGTCGTGCTGTTGAACAAATTGTTCAGGTCGGTGACAACGCAGAAGGACGGCAGCGATTTCAGCGCCGGAATGATCTCATCGCGGTAGAGCGGCGAATTCACGATGTCCGGGTCCATGCCGTAGTCGCGGACATTCGAACCCCACGTCGAGGGCCACCCCGTGGGCGCGACGCCGTTGGTCGCCTGGCGGATGACATCGGCCAGGAACAGGTAGGTGTGGGTGTCCACGCCGCTGGGCTGCAACCCGGTCTTGAAGGCCGCCGCCCGGAGCACCGTGGTGCTGCGGATGGAGACCGGGCCGGCGTAGGTGAAGCCGTTGCTGAGGGATGGCGGGGTGCCGTTCGTGGTGTAGCGGATGGTGGCGCCGGCCGTCGCTGTGCTGATCACGAGGTCAAACGGCTGCTCATAGAACCCGCGGTCATGGCTGAACTTTGTGTCGCCCACAAAGTCCGCGAATCCGCCCGTGTTGGCGGCGCCGGGGGTCGGCGGATCGAAGAAAAGCGTCTGCCCGCCCTGCAAACCGAAGGAGACGTTCGGCTTCTGCGGCGGAAACTCGGGGGCGAATTCCGTGGCCGGTGCCGTCGCCTCGGGCGCGAAAAGTGCGAGGTATTCCCCACCCGCCGCCAGGCTGAAGCTCGTGTGCAGCTGGCTGCCGGCGTTCGTCCGGTTCTTGCCGGAGGCAAACACGACCAGGTAGGCGCCGGCGTTCAGGTTCGTGGCCGGGAACTTCCACTTGGCCGGCAACACCGGGTCATCCGTCAGCGACCAATCCTTCAGGTTCACCGTGCTGGCGGTGGGATTGTGCAGCTCGATCCAGTCGGAGGAATCGCCATCGGAGTCGGCGAGACCGCCGCTGTTGCTGGCGAGAAACTCGGTGAGCACCAGCTGCGCGGTGGCGGAAAGCCCCAGGGATACGGCGAGCAGTCCGGCCAACCACGGGCGAAAAGACAGGCGTTGCGTGGTCATGTTACGGTTCGGAAACGGCCCCACCGGAGCAAACGCGGGGCCGAATGGCAATGCCCGCGGAAGTTTTTTGCGAAACACTGAAGCCCTCCGAAGTGCGCGGCGAAGGCCACCAGCACGGCGCACCCCTCGCAGCGCCCGGGCACCATTCCTCCGCCACCGAATCCGACACCGGCGCGAGGCCGAATCTCCCGGTCCCGCGAGCCTTACGCCGAGTAGTCCAGATACACCGTCTTGCCGCGGGTGTAGAAGTCCAGCGCGGCGGTGCCCTGCTCGCGGAACGAGTCGGTGCTGCTCTGCTTCACGCCGCCGAACGGCGCCTGCAGCGCGAGGCCGGTCGAGATCTGGTTCACCTTCACCACGCCCACCTCGATGCGCTCGGCGTATTGCATCGCCCGCTTGAAGTCGCGCGTCACCACGCTCGCGCTCAGGCCGTATTGCACGCCGTTGGCGACCGTGATGGCTTCATCAAAGCTGTCCACGGCCAGAATTGCGACCACCGGACCGAAGACTTCCTCCTGCGCGATCTTCATAGCGGGCGTCACGTTGCCGAGGATGGCCGGCTGCATGAACCAGCCATGCGCGAACTCGCCCTCCGTCAGCCGCGCGCCGCCCCAGAGCAGTTCCGCGCCTTCCGCCTGGGCCTGCTGGATGGCGTCGAAGTTGCCCTGGAGTTCCGCCTCGTTGACCGCCGGGCCCATCTGCGCACCGGGCGTGAGGCCGGGGGCAACCTTCCACGCCTTGGCCGCGGCAATGAGCTTTTCGGTGAACGCCGGCAAAACCGACCGTTCCACGATCACGCGGCTGGTCGCCGTGCAGGCCTGACCGGTGAGTCCGAAGCCGGCGATGGTTACCAGCTTGGCCGCCAGGTCGAGGTCGGCGTCGGCGAGGACAATCGTCGGATTCTTGGAACCCATCTCCAACTGGCAGCGGATCATGCGCGGCGCCACGGCCTGATAGAGCGCGGAACCGACCGCATGCGAACCGGTGAAGCTCAGCGCCGTCACCGCCTTGTTCGCGGCGATCTCGGCACCGAACGCGCGGCCCTCGCCAGTTACCACGTTCAGCACGCCCGCGGGCAGGCCGGCCTCGTGCAGCACCTTCGCCACTTCGAGGGTCATTGCCGGCGCCTGCGAGGCGGGCTTGAGCACTACCGTGTTTCCGCAGAGCAGCGCCGGGGCGAGCTTCCACACCGGGATGGCGATGGGGAAATTCCACGGCGTGATCAGCGCGACGACACCGAGCGGTTCGCGCCGGGTGAACATCAAGTTGCCCGGCAAATCATGCGGGATCACCTGCCCGCCGACGGTGTAGCTGAGCCCGCCGTAGAAGCGGAAGATGTCCGCCGCGCGCTGCACCTCGCCGGTCGCCTCGGTGAGCGTCTTGCCTTCCTCGCGCACGAGCAGTTCCGCCAACTCGGCCTTGCGGGCTTCAAGCAGCTGCGACGCCTTGGAAAGGATCCGGCCCCGCGCCACCGACGTGGTCGCGGCCCACTTCGGAAACGCCGCCTGTGCCGCCGCGACCGCCGCCGCGGCATCCTCCCGGCCGCCCGCGGAGTAGGTGGCCACCGTCTCGCGAGTGTCAGCGGGATTGGTCGTGGTGAACGTCTTGCCGCTGGCGGCAGGGACGGATTGGCCGTTGAGGAACAGGTCGTAACGCTTCATGCCCGCGAGCATACGGCGCCCGGCTAGGCGGGGAACGCCAATTCTCAAGTCATGGGTTGACCAGCGATAGCCCGGCGTTGTCCGCCGGGGCTGCCTCGGCGCAGACTCCGGCATGAAATTCGCCCGTTCGTTATCTTGGTTCGCCGGCCTTTGGCTCGCGCCGTTGCTCTGGGCGGCGACGCCACGGGGACAGATTCCGCCACCGGGCATCGTCGTGCCGGAAACCCTTCGGCAGGAGCTGACCGCCGAGGTGACCGAACTGGGCCGCCAGGTTGCCGAATTGCGGCGTTCGGCGAATCCGCAGGCGCACGACCTGTGGCCGGACGTCGCGGTGCTGCACAAGGCGGTGGACTGGGCGTTGCGTTACGACGAGTTCCACGCGACGAACCAGTTTGCCCAGGCGCGCGAACTACTCCGCCTCGGGCGCGAACGGGCGGCGCAGTTGGCGGGCGGAGACGCGCCGTGGACGCGCCAGACCGGGCTGGTGGTGCGCGGGTTCGTGTCGCGGATTGACGATTCGGTTCAACCGTATGGCGTGGTGGTGCCCACGAACTGGGTGGCCGACGGGCCGGCGCTGCGGCTCGACGTGTGGCTGGCAGGACGTGACGAGAAACGCACGGAGCTGAGGTTTCTCCACGAACGGCTGCGGTCGAAGGGCGATTTCACGCCGGCCAACACGGTGGTGGTGCATCCCTACGGCCGCTACTGCAACGCCTACAAGTTCGCCGGTGAGTCGGATGTGTTCGAGGCGACTCTGCACGCCCAGCGGGCTTACGGAACGGATCCGCAGCGCCGGGCGATCCGCGGCTTCTCGATGGGGGGCGGCGGCGCCTGGCACCTGGCGGCCCACTTCCCCGGATTCTGGCGGGCGGCGGCGCCGGGCGCGGGCTTCGTGGACACGCCGGGTTACACGGGGATTCTGGCGAAACCACCGTTGCCGACGCCGTGGGAGCAGACGTTGTGGCGGCTTTACGACGTGCCGGGTTACGCCGCGAACTTCCGTCAGCTCGACGTGATCGCTTACAGCGGCGAACTGGACCGCCAGAAGCTCGCCGCCGACACGATGGCGGCGGCGGTGCGGCGTGAAGGGATGGAACTCCGTCACCTGATCGGCCCCGGCGTGGAGCACAAATACGAGCCCACGACCAAGTCGGAACTGGCCCGGCAATTCGACCTCCTGATGGCAGCACCTCGGGAGATGAATCCACGCCGCCTGGAGTTCACGACCTTCACGGCGCGGTATCCGGATCAAGGACAACTTGCGTGGTTCGCCGTGGAGAAACTCCAGCGGCATTGGGAACCCACCCGGGTGAAGGCGGAGTTCGTGGCGTCCAACCGGATCGTCATCCAGACGACCAACGTGGCGGCCTTCCGCCTCGTGGATCCGCCGGGATTGGCGGCCGGTCCGGTGGCAGTGGAAGTCAACGGACAGAAGCTCAGCGGGTTGGTCCACTCCGACGGGAAGGAGGCCAGCTTCAAACCGGCTTTCGAGCTGCGCGGACGCCGTTGGCGGACCGTGAAAAGCTTCCCGAAACCGCACAAACGTCCAGGACTTCAGGGGCCGATGGACGATGCGTTCATGGGGCGTTTCCTCGTGGTGCGGCCGACCGGCCGCGCTTGGCACCCGGAGGCGGCCGCGTGGTCAGCGGCGGCGCTGGAGCAATTTCTCGCGGATTGGCGGGCGCAGTTCCGCGGCGAGCCGCGGGTGAAGAACGACGTCGAGGTTTCGGACGCGGACTGCGCGGACAGCAACCTGATCCTCTGGGGCGATCCCGGTAGCAACCGCGTGCTGGAACGCATCCGCCGCAAGCTGCCGGTGACGTGGAGCCGCTCCACGGTGCGGATCGGCACGCTCGCCGCTCCTGCGTCGGCCAATGTGCCGACGTTCATCTGTCCGAACCCGCTGAACCCGGAGCGCTACGTGGTCGTGAATTCCGGGCACACCTTCGCCGCGTGGGCCGGCACCAACGCCCGGCAGACGCCGTGGCTCCCGGACTGGGCCCTGTTCTCCCTCACGGGAGATTCACCGGCGGTGACCGCCGCGGGCTTCTTCGACGAGACGTGGCAGGCGCGCTGAGCTTGGGGCGGTGCGTTGACGGGCCTGCGGGTGGACTTTACGGTGCGGCAGTCATGATTGCCGGAAAGATTGGAGCTGCCAACAAGGTCGCCGCCGCCGCTGCCCAGCCGAGTTTTCGCGTGGGCGACGAGCGGCTCATCAAGCTGACCGGGCCGGCCGGCCACAAGGTTTCCTCGCTGCTCACCAAGCAGGGGCGTCCGTCCGGCGTGCTGCGCGTGGCGGTCGTCGGCGGTGGCTGCTCGGGCCTCCAATACAAGATGGACCTCCAGGACCAGCCGCAGAACCGCGACATCCTCGTCGAAAGTTCCGGTGTGCGCGTGGTGGTGGATCCCAAGAGCGCGCTCTACGTGACTGGCAGCGAGCTCGACTACGTCGACGCCCTGACCGACGGCGGCTTCAAGGTGAAGAACCCGAACGCCGCGACGAGCTGCTCCTGCGGGGAGAGCTTCAGCGCTTGAGGGGCTTTGGGGATATCCCGAAGCGCATGGGCTTTGTCATGAGCAGCCTGGATACCGCAACGAAAGTGATCCTTGGCGTTTCGGAGCTGCTGTCGATCGGGCTCATGATTCGGATTTGGCGTCCGAGCAATACTCACTGCGGTGTCGTGGAAAAGTTGCTTTGGACCGTTTTCCTGCCGGTTCCAATCCTTGGACCGCTTGCCTTTGCATTTACCCGGAGCTGGCCATCAACGCATGACTACAAGGTGCCTCGGCATGGCGGGCTTGGCTCGGTTGACGCCGGTCCTCGTTGACCCCATTCCCTGATGACCGACGCCTTCGCCCTGCTCTCCGAACCGCGCCGTCCTTGGCTGGACGCCGATGCCCTCAAGGCCCGTTTCCTGCCCCTCTCCGCCGAAGTGCATCCGGACCGGGTGCATTCCGCCTCCGAGGCTGAGAAAGCGGCGGCCAACACGCGTTACGCTGAGCTGAACGCCGCCTACAACACGCTCCGCGAACCCCGCGACCGGCTGTTGCACCTGCTGGAACTGGAGGCTGGCGGCAAACCCAAGGACGTGCAGCGTATTCCGCCGGGAACGATGGATCTGTTCGTGGAGGTCGGCCAGACGTGCCGGGACACCGACGAGTTCCTGAAGCAGAAGTCCACCTCGGAGTCACCCATGGTGAAGCTCCGCCTCATGCAGGAAGGGCTCGACTGGCTGGACCGATTGCAGGCGCTCCAAGGCCGGGTGAATGCCAAGCGGGACGAGTTGGTGGCGGAGCTGCGGCAGATGAACGCCGTCTGGGAAGCCGCACCGCCGGTCGGCGCGCCGGAACGGGTCGCCGCCCTGCCGCTCGAACGTCTCGAACAGGTCTATCGCGCCATGAGTTATGTCGCCCGCTGGACCGAACAGATCCAGGAGCGCATCGTTCAGTTGGCCCTGTAGCGGTTCAGTCGCGGGACCAGCGGTGGTGCAGCGTTGGAATCGGCAAAACCAGCCCCGGGCGCTGGGCAAAACGCGACAGGTTGCCGCGATGTGGTCAGATTTTCAGCCGAACCCGCCGGAAAAACGGCCCAAACTGAGGTTGGCATCCCTGATGCATTCCCCGGATTTGTGGAAAGAACACCGTCAGCTGAAACACATGTTGAGGTGTTACCCTCCGTCCCGGTCATCAGCATCGGGACAAAAGTCCAACCTTCCACCCCGACCGCGTCTGGCGAACAGGTTAGGCGCGCTGACTCATGAATCATCTGGCCCGGCGGCTGGGCTTCCCACTGGCCGCCGGGTTTTCTCTTTTCCCGAATCGTTTCGGCCCGGTCTGTCAACCCACCGACTGCGGTAGGACGGCAGGGTGAGCACACCGGTTCATCCTGCCGTTCCCTTCGGATTCCCACGGCGGGCCAGGCAGACCACCGCGAGCGCCGTGAGCAGTCCGTTGAGCATGAGGAGTTCGAAGCCGAACCGATATCCGCCAAGCCAGGCCGCCGAATTCCGGTCGAGCCAACCGCTCAGCACCGGCGCGGCCACGCACAGCGCGGGCACCCAGCGGTCCCGGACGGCGAACTTCGTGGTCATCCCCAGCACGAACAGTCCCAGCAGCGGCCCGTAGGTGTAGCCGGCGATCTTGAAGACGGTGGAGATCACCGAGTCGTCGTTCCAGGCGCGGAAGCCGAGGATCACCAGCAGCAGGATGATTGCGAAGCCGATGTGGACCCAGTGGCGGCGCCGGGCGCGGGTGCGTTCGTCGAGGTCCGTGCGCCGGTCGAGGTGCAGGAAATCGATGCAGAACGACGTCGTCAGCGTGGTGAGCACGGAGTCGGCGCTGTTGAACGTGGCAGCGGTCAACCCCAGGACAAAGACCACCGCGGCAAAGGTTCCGAGCGGACCCAGCGCCAGCGTCGGAAACAGCAGGTCGGTCCGGGCCGGAATGGCGATCCCCTTCGCCTGCGCATACTCGAAGAGCAGCGTGCCCAGCGAGAGGAACAGCAGGTTTACCCCGAGCAGCACCGGCACGAAGGCGTAGATGTTTTTCTTCGCCTCCCGCAGTGACCGGCAGCTCAGGTTCTTCTGCATCATGTTCTGGTCGAGGCCGGTCATCACGATCGCGATGAAGGCGCCGCTCAGAAACTGCTTCCAGAAGTAGTTCGGCGCCCGCCAGTCCCAGAAAAACGTCTCGGAGGTCGGGCTGGCGTGGATGCGGCTGACCAGGCCGGCGAGGTCCAGGTCGAGTCCCCGGGCAATCGCGACGATGGACAGCGTGACCCCGAGCAGAAGGAAGCTGGACTGGAACAGATCGGTCCAAACCAGCGTCTGGATGCCGCCGCGATAGGTATAGGCCAGCATCAGCGCGAGAATCACCGCGGTGGTCAGCCAGAAGGGCACGCCCAGTTGGTCGAACACGAAGGTCTGAAACACATTCACCGCCAGGAACAGCCGGGCGGCCGAGCCCAGCGTCCGCGAAAGCACGAAGAAAAACGCGCCCGTGCGCTGCGTGGCCGGACCGAACCGTTGTCCGAGATACGTGTAGATGCTCGTGAGATTCAGCCGGTAGTAGAGGGGCAGCAGCACCTCGGCGATCACCACGTAGCCGAGCACGTAGCCGAACACGATCTGGAGATACGAGAAGTGTTTCGCCCCGACTTCGCCGGGAACCGAAATGAACGTCACGCCGCTGAGCGAATCGCCGATGAGGCCGAAGGCGATCAGCCACCACGGCGAATTGCGGTTGCCGAGGAAATACCCGGCTTCGTTCGCCCGCCGTCCAGTGACCCACGCGATGCCCAGCAGCAGGGCGAAATAGACGGCCACACAGCCAAGGATCAGGGACGGGCTCACTGGTTGCCGAAGGGAAGTCCCGGCAGCGGTGGCAGCCGTCCGGGCAGCGTGGCGGCGAGGGCATCCAGCAAGCCCTGGCATTCCGCCGGGGGCAGGGCGTGGCGTTCTTCCGCCGCGCTGACCAATCCGGCGAGGGTTTGGTTGGCGTAATTCAGCAGGCCCTGGCGGAGCGGCAGATTGAAGACCGCCAGCGTCACGCCAAAGACCAGCGGATGCCAACCGCGCGCCTCGCCGGCCTCAATGGCGGCCAAGTAACGCTGCACCACGCGCTCGTGACGCAGCGGCCGCAGTTGCCCCAACTGGCGTCGCCCCACACGGAAGCTGGCTTCGGCGAACTCCGCCTGCGCCCGCTCCCGGGTCCAGGCCTGATCTAGCGCGATGAGTTCCCGGGCCTGCCCGGCCCGCGCGCACTGCCAGGCCGCAAGCACCGCCGGCCATTCCCGGCGGGCCACCGTCTCCAACGCGTAATGCTCGGTGAACGCCCGGAGACTGGGCAGATCCGCGACGGCCGGCAGGTGCGGCGTCATCAACCCCAGGGCACCGTCACTGGTCCCGGCCTGCTCCGCCAACGCCCGTAGGTCGCCGAGCATCGGCTCGGTTTCCGGGGCGGTCTCCGTCTTGGCGGCGGTCGGTGGACGCATCGGCGGCGAGCTTAGCGACGGGACTCGCCCGGGCGAGCGGGATTTGCTTCGCTGCCGCGGTGACACCGCAACTCACGCATCTCTCCGCCACCGGCGAGGCCGCCATGGTGGATGTCTCGCACAAGCCCGCGCTGTTCCGGGAGGCAGTGGCGGCGGGTGAAATCCGGCTCGCCCCGGCGACACTTGACCTCATCGAGGCCAACCAGATCGCCAAGGGCAATGTGCTGGCGACGGCGCGTCTGGCCGGAATCATGGCCGCCAAGCGGACCGGCGAACTCATTCCGCTCTGTCACCCGCTGCCGATCACGCACTGCGAGGTGAATTTCACCGTCCCCGCCGGACGCGAACGCATCGAGATCACGGCCACCGCCCGCATCACCGCACCCACCGGGGTCGAAATGGAGGCGCTGACCGCCGTGAGCATCGCCGCCCTGACCATCTACGACATGTGCAAGGCGGTGGACAAAGGCATGGTCATTGGCGCGGTGAGGCTGGTGGCGAAGCGCAAATCGGTTCCCGCGGCCGGCGAAGGTTCAATGTCCAAGGCCCAATGACCCGCGCTCAGGCGAACTTGGCGAAGTTCTCGGTGAGGCTTGGCAGGTGACATCTGCTTTGGTCCTTGGACATCGGCCCCCGGTCATTTTCCATCGCCGCGGATGATCACATTTCTCCACGGCCGGCTGGTTGAAGCGCTGCCGACTCAGGTCACGGTGGATGTCCACGGCGTGGGCTACGAGGCGCTGATCCCGCTGTCGTCGTTCGACCGGTTGCCGGCCGTGGGCGCGGAGGTCCATCTGCTGACTCATCTTGCGGTGCGCGAGGACGCCCACACGCTTTACGGGTTCATCACCGCCGCCGAACGCGACCTGTTCCGCCTGCTCATCAACACGGTCTCCGGCATCGGCCCCAAGCTCGCCCTCAACGTGCTCAGCGGGATGAACACCGCCGGGTTCGCTGCGGCCGTGGCAGCCGGAGATGTGAAGGCGCTGTCGGGCATCTCCGGCGTGGGCAAAAAGACCGCGGAACGCATCGTCGTGGAACTGCGCGACAAGCTCGGCGCCCTGTCCGTGTCGCCGGGCGGTCCGGTGGCCGTTGGCACGGGCACCGTCACGTTGTCCGGCACGGAGGTGAAGCTGGCCGATGCCACTTCCGCGCTCGTGGCCCTGGGCTTCAAACAGAACGATGCCTACACCGCCGTGCGAGCGGCCCTGACGGTGCTCGGCGACACCGCGTCGGTGGAACAGTTGGTGCGGGCCTGTCTCAAGCGGGGAGCCTGATGTCCACTCTCGCCCCCAAAGATCCGCTGGCTTCGGTCGAGGCTCACCAAGTGACTGCGGGCGGCCGGGCTGTGGCACGGGCCGTGTGGCTGCTGGTGAACGCGTTTTCGGCCACGTTTCGCTGGCGATTGGAGGATAACGCCGGCGTGTTGGCCGGACCCCAGCCGCGTCCGGCGATCTACGCGCTCTGGCACAATCGCAGCGCGCTGGCACCGGTAGTTTACCGGAAGTTCGTCCGCGCTCGTTGGCCGGAGCGCCGACTGACCGCGATGGCCAGTGCGAGCAAAGACGGCGCGATCGCCGCCCGGGTCATGGAACTCTTCGGCGCGCAAACCGTGCGGGGATCCAGCAGCCGGCGGGGGCCGCAGGCGATGGCCGAGCTGATTGATGCGGCCCGCGGTGGTGCCGATCTGGCGATCACGCCCGATGGTCCGCGTGGACCCCGTTACCAGGTGCAGGCGGGCGTGATTGCTTTGGCACAATACGCCGGGCTGCCGTTGGTCCCGGTGAGTTATTTCCTGAGCGCCAAGAAAGTGCTCCGCAGTTGGGACGGTTATCAGGTGCCGCTGCCGTTTGGCCGGTGCGAGGTGGTTTTCGGCGAACCGCTGGTGGTGCCGCGCCGCCTCGACGAAGGAGCCCGTGAAGAACTGCGGGCTGAACTGGAACGCCGGTTGAATGGCATCACGCGCGACTGAGCTTGCCTGCCTCAGAGGCCCACGGCCCGCATCCCGATGCCCAGCCAGAACGGGATCGTCAGGAATCCCAGCAGCGACGTGACGAGCACGATGCGGATGGCCGTCGCCGGGTCGCCGCCGTAGTGGCGGGCGAGCACGATCGGAAACACGGCCGCCGGCATCGCCGCCTCGACGACGAGGACCTGTTTGAGCTCCTTCGACGCCGGGATGAAGTGGGCGATCAGCAGCATGAGCGCCGGCAGAAGTCCCAGGCGCAGGAAGCCGCTCCACAGACCCACGCGCAGGTCCAGTTCCTTCCGGAGTTCGCGGAATGAATCCGCCATCGTGGCGCCGATGAGCACCAGCGCGAGCGGGAAACAGCATTCGCCAAGCATGTGGAGCGTCGTGCGGACGAACTTCGGCAGCCACTCGTTGGCGCCCGCGGCGTTCAGTGCCAGCGCGGCGACGATTGAGACGATGGGCGGGTTCAGGAGCTTGCGCCATTCGCGCGCACCGCCGTGACCGAGGGCGATCAGGCACACCGTCCACATGGCGACATCCACACCGAGATTGTGGACGAAGAGCACGCCCGCCGCGTCGCCCGGAAACAGTTGGAGAATCAGCGGCAGCGGCACGTAGCCGTAGTTCTGAATGCCCGTGGCCGACGCAAAGGTGCGCTGGACCGGATCCGACTTCGGGGCGGCCAGCCGGCGGAACTGCCACGCAACCCAGACGCCGAGGAGCACCCCGAAGAATCCCAGCAGCGGCGGCAGCAGCAGGTTTTCCGGCCGGTGCAGCGCCGAGTTGCCGAGCACCTTGTCGAGGATGAGCGCCGGCGTGAGCACGTTGACCACGACGCGCATGAGGCTGGCGTCCGCCTCCTCGGTCAGCCACTCGACCTTGCGCAGGACGGTGCCGGTGGCCGCGAGGCAGAACACCGGCAGCACCGCGGACAGGACCGTGCCGGTTTCGTTCACGCGCTGAGGAGATGTTCCGCCACCGTTTCAAATTCCGCCTGCTGCACCTGGCGCAGCCAGGTTACGGCCGGATCGTTTGCCGGCTGGCGCGCGACCTGTTCGCACAGTTCGACAAAGGCGAAGGGGTCAAACGCGCCGGGCAAGGTGAGTTTGCGGGCGACCTCGGCATCTTCCGGCCGGGCCGGCAGGGATTTCAGGCGGTCGCCGAGGCGGAGATAGACCGGATGCTCGCTGGTCCGCCGGAACCAGTATTGGGCGTTCCAGTAATCCGGCTCGCGCCGGTGGAGCATCGCATGGATGAGCGCGCTGTCGCGGTCGGTGAGGTCCTGCACGATGTCGTGGGCCGGATCGTGCTGGTCGTGATACAGCAGGGCGAGCGCCCGCAGCCGCAACGCCGTTCCGGGTTCGGTGCCATTCCGGGCAAACCACTCCGCCAGCTGCCGGTCCAGTTCCCGGGCCGCGGTCACACGGTCGCGCGGACCGGCGCCGAGCTCGGGCAGCTCGGGGGTTCGGAGGAAGCGGCAAAAGTCGGCCGCGGCTGAAGGGGAACCGCTCATGGGTAACGGGCGCGAAGCATCGGGATGGGCCATGGCTCCGTCAATTCGGGCCTGACGAAGTTCGCCGTGGGCTTTCAGGTGGCCGGCACAAACCGCTGGCCCAACAGCGACGCACCAAAGAAGACCAGAAACACCGCCGCGATTCCCGGCTCCGGGGCGACCGCCAGCAGATCCACCAGGCAGATGCCCGCAATCAGACCGGCCACCGTGAGCCCGAGATTGCGCGGGCCATCCGCAAAGGTGTGGCGCAGGCACCAGCCGGCCCAGGCGACCAGCAACGTGGCAAGGAGCAGGCCGCGGAAGCGCCAGTCGCCGTTGTTCAGCAGGCCGCCCAGCACCACCGGCAGGGCCAGCACAGCCAGGGGCCAGCGTTGAAGTTCGCCCGTCGTGCTTTCCCGTTTCGCCACGTAGCTCAGCCCGATGATCCAGCCGGCGAGCGCAAACGCGCTCCAGAGCGCATAGCCAGTAATGCCCCTCAGGCCCGCTGCCGCCGCGGTGAGGAACAGGAAGAACCGGCAGAGCGACATCAACACCGGCGAAAACGCGATGGCCTTGTGAATGGCGTCGTAGAGCACCACCGACAGGGACAGCAGCACCGCGCAGACCGCCGCCGTCCAACCCAGTCCGCCGAGGATCACCGTGCCGAGCCCGAGCATGCTCCAGCCCAGCGTCCACACGAGAACTTCCTCGATGCGTCCCGAGGGAATCGGCCGTTCCCGGCGATATTGCCGGTCGAAGGCCGCATCGAAGGCGTCGTTCAGATACATTCCGCCGACGTAGGCGAGCGAACCGCCGAGGCAGAGCACGAGAAATCGCCAGCCGGAGCCGCCGCCGCCCAGCAGATAGCCGGCGAGGCAGTTCGACCACACCGTGGGCAGGTTTGACGCCCGGCCCAAGACGAGCAGGGTGCGAAGGTCAGGACGGGACGATTCCGGCATGGGCCTACTCGACGGTGATCGCCCGCATGGCGGGATGCAGTTTTCCGTTGGCGTCGGTCGCCTCGACGCAGATGTAGTGGGTGCCTTTCGGCAGGTCCTTCGGCAGCGTGCCTTTCCACAGGTGCGGCGACTTGATGGGCTTGGACAGGGCGCGCCAGGGTTTGCCGGGTTCCTTGGGCTCGCGTTCGACGGCAGCGACGTAGGACGGATCGGGTTCCAGCACCTTGGCCAGCTTGATCCACGAACCGCGGTTGTTCAGGCGCATGCGCACCTTCGAGTCGTCGGAGCCGTTGAACACGTTGACGTGGACAGTCACCGCGTTGGTGGCCGAGGCCGGAACCTTGTCCACGGCCATGATGTTCATCTGGTAATCGGCCGGGCGCCGGGCCGCCTTGTAGTCCACGGTCACGCCGCGGTCGGCGAAGGTCAGCACGGAATAGCCGTTGGGCGCGCCGTCGCGCATCGTGGTGTGGGGAATGCCCAGTTCGTCCGGCTGGCCCGTCCACCAGCTGCCGCAGGCGGTGACGTTGACGACGTGATGGTGCGGGGTGGCCGCCAGCCAGCCGTCGGCGCGGCGCAGGATGCGGTGCTCGTGCCAATGCGTGTGGCCGGAGATGCTGAAGCTGTAGGGACGTTTCTCCAGCAGCCGGTAAACCTCCGCCCGGTTGGTCATGTCATCCAGCGGCACATGCATCATCAGCACGACGAGCTGCTTGTCGGGCACCAGTTCGAGGTCGCGCGTGAGCCACTGGACCTGCTGCGGTTCAAGTCCGGCCCGCCAGGTGGCGGTGTTCGTGCCGCGACTGGCCGGGGGCTCGAAGTTGATGTTGTTCAGCGACACGAAGTGGACGGGGCCGTAGTTGAACGAGAAATATCCGGGGCCGTAGATGCGGTTGTAGGTGTCGTCGAAGTCGGCCCGCACGGGCGCGTCGGCGTTGACGTCGTGGTTGCCGATGACGTTCCACCAGGGCAGGCCGATGAGTGCGACCGCCGCGTTGTGCGGCTCCATCACGCTCAGGTCGTCAAAGACGATGTCGCCGAGCGTCACGCCAAACTTCGCCTGCGTGGTGCCGATAAGTTCCTCGACAATGTCGTGCTTGAAGTAACCGACCTCGGTGAGGTCGCGCGGCTGGGTGTCGCCGAAGAAGATCGCCTGGAACGTGTCCGGCTCCTTCTGCGGCGCGAGGGCGAAATCAATCGAGACCGGCAGCGGCCCGGTCGGCGCAAGCCCGGAGAATTTCAGCTTCGGCGACCCGGCCGGCTTGTGGGTGTAGCTGAAGCGCGGGAGAAGGTCGGCGCTCAGTGGCGGCGCGAACCCGCTGGGCTTGATGACGAAGAAGGTCGTTTCGCCTTCCGGCAGCAGCGGCAGCGTCCAACGG
The DNA here is from genome assembly GCA_903910585.1 of uncultured Verrucomicrobiota bacterium. Taxonomy (GTDB): domain Bacteria; phylum Verrucomicrobiota; class Verrucomicrobiia; order Limisphaerales; family UBA9464; genus CAIWAH01. The sequence continues at coordinate 4,614 of CAIWAH010000044.1, read as the reverse complement.
CCGGCGGCATCCGTCAGCACGATGTCGCGCTGGTTGGAGACCGCGACGCCCTTGAGCCCCTTTTCGCCCGCTTCCCGGAGGCCGTTGCCGTTGCGGTCCTCGAAGACCGTGCCGGAGGCGACGGCGGGATCGGCGGCGTGCCCGATCAGCGCCAGTGAGGACAGCAGCAGCGAAAGCAGCGGAAGCCGGAGTGTCATGATGGCCGGGAGGCTAGGGCGGCGAACTGGGCCGACAATCGCCAAGTTCCGAAAATCGGCGCCAAATTGGCCAACCGCCTGAGCCTGCGCTCGACGCGAAGGAAACCGCCGCGACATGCTGGAGACATGCTTCGCGCACGTCATTTTCACGCCTGGCTGGCCGCCTTGGCAGTGCTGTTGGCCGGCTGCCGGCCCACTCCCGCGCCGGAGACTCCGCCGGTCTTGGTGCTGAATCCCACCTCCGATCCGTTTCCGGCCCCAAAATCCACGGACGAGTTCCGCCCCGCCCGCCTCGCCGAAATGGATGACGCGATCAACGCCGCCATCGCGAGCAACCGGGCGCCGGGCGCCGTGCTGTGGTTGGAACGCCGCGGCGCCGCCTACCACAGGGCCTACGGTCAGCGCGCTGTGGTCCCGGCGGCGGAACCGATGACCGAGGACACGGTATTCGACGCGGCTTCCCTGACCAAGGTCATCGCCACCACCCCGGCCCTGATGAAGCTCATCGAGGCAGGCAGGGTGGCGGTGGATGCACCGGTGACCAACTACCTCCCGGAGTTCACCGGCAAGGGCAAGGAGGCGATCACCATCCGCAACCTGATGACCCATTCGTCCGGCCTGCGCCCCAGCCTGCCCCGCACCGAACCCTGGCTGGGTCACTACACCGCGTTGGCCGTCGCCTGTGCGGAACCGCTGCCGGACAAACCCAACACCCTGTTCCGCTACAGCGACATCAACTTCATCCTGCTCGGCTTCGTCGTGGAACGGGTCACGGGCCAGCCGCTGGAGGAATTCTGTGCGCGAGAGATTTACCGGCCGCTCGGAATGACCAACACCGGCTACCGCCGCTACGCCCCGTCCCGCCCGCTGGGTCTGCCGACCAACGCCATCACCTCGCTCTTCGCCGCGCCGACGAACCTCATCGCGCCGACCGAAGCGCTCACCAATGTCGGCGTCGTGCTGCGCGGAGTCGTCCACGACCCCACGGCCCGTTTCATGGGCGGGGTCGCCGGGCATGCGGGCCTCTTCACTACCGCGGCGGATCTCGCGCGCTTCAGCCGCATGATGCTGGCCGGCGGGCAGCTCGACGGCGTCCGGATTTTCCAGCCGGAGACGGTGAAGCTGATGACCAGCGTCCAGTCGCCGCCCGGACTGCCCCGGCGCGGCCTGGGTTGGGACATCGATTCCGCCTATGCCGGCCAGCGCGGCACCAACTTCCCGGTCGGCGGTTACGGCCACACCGGCTGGACCGGCACCAGCCTCTGGATCGACCCGTTCTCGGAGACCTTCGTCATCTTCCTCTCAAACCGGAACCACCCCAGCGAGGCCGGCAACATTCTCGCCCTGCGTCGCCAACTCGGTTCGCTCGCCGCGCTCGCGGTGAAGAACTTCAACTTCCTCGGCGTGGAAGGCGCCCTTGAAGCTGCCCCCGCCGCGGCCGCCACCAACCGTTCTACGACGCCCAAACCCTCCGTCCGGACCAACGCCGCCGCCCTCAACGGCATTGATGTGCTCAAACGTGACGGATTTCGGGCCCTGCGCGGCAAAAGGGTCGGCCTCGTCACTAACCACACCGGGCAAGACCGCGAACGCAATGCCACGATCGACCTCCTGCACGGTGCGGACGGAGTGAAACTCGTTGCGCTCTTCAGCCCCGAACACGGCATCCGCGGCGCGCTGGACCAGGAGAAGATCAACGACTCCACCGACGAGAAGACTGGCCTGCCAGTTTACAGCCTCTACGGCCAGCGGCGGGCCCCTGCCCCCGAACAATTGTCCGGCCTCGACGTGCTCGCGTTCGACATTCAGGACATCGGCTGCCGCTTCTACACCTACATTTCGACGATGGGGAACTGCCTCGAAGCCGCCGCGAAGGCAAAGGTGCCATTCCTCGTGCTGGACCGCGTCAACCCCATCGGCGGACTCGTCGAAGGCCCCCTGCTGACCGGCGAACGCAGCTTCGTGGCGTGGCATGAGCTGCCGCTGCGCCACGGCCTCACCACCGGGGAACTGGCCCGGCTGTTCAACGCCGAGCGAAAGTTCGGTGCGGACCTCACGGTGATCCCCTGCGAAAACTGGTCTCCGGCACTGTGGTTCGACGACACGGGACTGCCCTGGCGGAATCCTTCGCCCAACATGCGCAGCCTCACGGAGGCTACGCTGTATCCGGGAGTCGGCGTGCTGGAGTTCTGCCAGCTGAGCGTGGGACGCGGCACCGGCACGCCGTTCGAGCTGCTGGGCGCGCCCTACATGGACGACCGCCAACTCGCCGCCGAGCTCAACCGCGCCCAACTGCCGGGCGTCCGCTGCGTGCCGGTCCGCTTTACTCCGACAGCGAGCGTCTTCGCGAACCAGGAGTGCCGCGGCGTGCAGTTCCTGCTCACCGACCGGGAGGCCTTCCGCGCGGCGGATTTTGGAATCACCCTCGCGACGACGCTGCACCACCTCTATGGCGAGCAGGTGAAACTGGAAAAGATGTCCCGGCTCCTGGGCGATGCCGCCACGCTGAAGGCGATCCAGGCCGGCAAGCCGTTGGCGGACATCCAGGCCCGCTGGCGCGACGGACTGGCGAAGTTCACCGAACGTTGCCGGCCGCACTGGCTGTATCCCCGGTGATCCGTCCCGGAGCCCGCCGGTGGTTCACACCTGCGCGAGCCGTTTCGTCCACCGGGCCAATTGGCGCTTCACTTCCTTCGTGCCGGGCGCACCCGTGAGCTGCCGACGGGCCATGGCTTTCCGCAGGTCGAACATGTCCACGACGTCCGGGCCGAACCGGTCCGAAACACCCCGGAAGTCTTCCAGCGAAAGTTCGTTCAGCGGCTTGCCGGTCATCTCCGCGAGTCCGACCACCGAGCCGACGACGTGGTGCGCCTCACGGAATGGCATGCCTTTCCGCACCAGGTAGTCCGCCAGGTCGGTGGCGAGCAGCAGCGGATCGCTGGCCGCGCGGGCGCAGGCGCCCGCGTTGACCGAGGTGTTTGCCAGCATCCCGGTCATCAGGCGGACGCAGGCGCGGACCGTGTCCGCCGTGTCGAACAGCCGTTCCTTGTCCTCCTGGAGGTCCCGGTTGTAGGTCATCGGCAGGCCCTTCAGCAGGGTGAGCAATGCCATCAGGTTGCCGACCACGCGGCCGGCCTTGCCGCGCGTGAGTTCCGCGACGTCGGGATTCTTCTTCTGCGGCATCAGCGACGAGCCGGTCGTGTAGGCATCGGCGATCTTGATGAAGCCGAATTCGCTGCTCACCCAGAGGATGAGGTCCTCGCTCAGCCGGCTGAGATGCACTGCCAACAGCGCCGACGCCGCGGCGAACTCCACCATGAAATCGCGGTCGCTCACGCCGTCCATCGAGTTCTGGGTCACGCGGGGCTTGCCGGTGCGCGGGTGGGTGAACTCGAGGAGTTCCGCGACGAATTCCCGGTCCAGCGGCAGGGTGCTGCCGGCGATCGCGCCGCTGCCAAGGGGACAGACGTTCACCCGGGACCAGCAGTCCTCGAACCGCTCGATGTCCCGCGCAAGCATCTCCACGTAGGCGAGGCAGTGATGGGCGAAAAACACCGGCTGAGCCCGCTGCAGGTGCGTGTAGCCGGGGATGATGACGTCCGCATTCGCGGCCCCGAGGTCCACCAGGGCGCGCTGGAGCCCATGCAGTTCGCCGTCGAGCGCCTCGATCTCATCGCGGAGCCACAGCCGCACGTCCACCGCCACCTGGTCGTTCCGCGAACGGCCCGTGTGAAGCTTCGCCCCGGCCGGAACGCGTTTGGTCAGTTCCGCCTCGATGTTCATGTGGACGTCCTCCAGCTCGAGCTTCCACTGGAACTTCCCGGCGGCGATCTCCCGGCCGATCTCCTCCAGACCGCCCCGGATGGACTTCAGCTCGGTTTTGGTCAGCACGCCGATCTTCTGGAGCATGGTGGCATGCGCGATCGAGCCGCGGATGTCCTGCGCCCAGAGGCGCCAGTCAAAGCTGATGGACTCGGAAAACGCCGCGACCTCGGCCGCGGGGCCGGCCGAGAACCGGCCGGATCGGGAAACGACGGATGAACTCATCGGTGCCGCGAGCGTGCCGGCGGCCGCCCCCGAAAGCGAGCCGGGAGACGCCCGCCTCCGTCCGCCGGTTCAGCCGCATCCCCCCACCGCAGGGAAGAGTCGGGTTGCCCCCCGCAGCGCCTTGCGCCCACACTTCGCCATGCGTCACGCCCCGATTGATCCGCAGCTCTTCATCGAAAACCGCGCCCGGCTGAAGGCCCTGCTCGCCCCGAACTCCCTCGTCGCGGTCAACGCCAACGATCTGCTCCCGGCCAACGCCGACGCCCACCTCCGCCTCGTCCCCAACACCGACCTCTTCTACCTCACCGGCGTCGAGCAGGAGGAAAGCATCCTGCTCCTGTGCCCCGACGCCGCGGACGAGCGGATGCGC
>CAIWAH010000043.1 GCA_903910585.1 uncultured Verrucomicrobiota bacterium | reverse complement strand
TGCCGCTGCTGCTCGTGGGCATCTTCGCCCGCCGCCGGCTGAAGCTGAACTACATGTCCATCTGCGGCCTGCTGGCGGGCAGCATGACCGACCCGCCAGCGCTCGCGTTCGCCTCGTCCATCAGCAAGTCGGACGCCCCGAGCGTGGCCTACGCGACCGTATATCCGCTCACGATGCTGCTGCGCATCCTCTCCGCGCAGCTGCTGGCACTGCTGCTCTGCGGCTGACCGGGGCCGGCTCAGAGCCGGTTCAGGACATCGATGAGCTGGCGCAGGCGGCCGTAGGCGCGGCGGTTGAAGCCAAACGAAATCCGGGCGAGATCGAGGGAATCGTTCGCCTCCACCTCCTCCGGCGCCGGGTTCGTCACGCGGAACGGCTCGCCCTCGACGATGTCGGCAAAGTCCTCGTTCAACGCCTCGATGGCGGACGCGCTGGGCGCATGCTGGAGCCGGATGACGAGCAGGTCCTTCACGAAGCGCGTGGAGTGGAAGTTCCGGTAGAAGCGCCGGACCAGCTTCACCGCCTCGGCCGGACTGTCGGTGATCTGGTAGAGGTTCACGTCCTCCTCGGAGATCAGGTGGTTGCGCAGCAGATGCTCGCGCACGTGCTTGTCCCACGTCTTCCAGAAGGTGCCGCCGGGACGGTCCACCAGCACGAGGGGCATGGGCTTGCTCTTGCCGGTCTGCATGAGCGTCAGCGATTCGTAGCCCTCGTCCATCGTGCCGAAGCCGCCCGGGAACAGCACAATGGCATCCGAATGCCGGATGAACGTGAGCTTGCGGGTGAAGAAGTATTTGAACGTCACCAGCTTCTTGTCCTCGGCGATGACGGGATTCGCCGACTGCTCCCACGGCAGGCGGATGTTAGCGCCGAAACTGTGCTCGACGCCCGCGCCCTCGTGTCCGGCCTGCATGATGCCGGGCCCGGCGCCGGTGATGACCATGAAGCCCGCCTCGGCGAGCAGGTGGCCGGTCTCCTTCGCCTGCTGGTATTCGACATCGTCGGGCTGGAGCCGGGCGGAGCCGAAGATCGTCACCTTGCGCGCGCCGGCGTAGGGCGCGAACAGCCGGAATGCGTAGCGCAGTTCCCGCACGGCGGTCTGGATGACCTTCACGTCGCCGCGGTGTTCCACGTCCTTGAGCAGCTTGAGGGCGTTCTCGATGACGTCCGAGACCAGGTCCGGATTGTGCCCGCCGCCCTTGTAGGCGATCAGGTCGGCGATGCGGCGACGGAGTTCGGGATCCTGCGGGGTTCGTTCGGTTCGATCCATGCTCGGAAGATACGCCCCGGCCGGACGGCGGCAAACGTCCGTTGAGCCGGCCCGTTCCTAGAAAAGCGAGTAAATGAACGGGGCGAGCGGCGAATTGGCCGAGGTCGCGAGCAGCACCCCAAGCGCCACGAGCAGCACTGCGATTGGCAGCAACCACCATTTCTTCCGGACCCGCAGGAAGTCCCAGAATTCGCGCAGGATGCTGAACTTGCTCACGCCGTCAGCTTGGGCGGCGGCGACGCAAAGTCAAAACTGCCGCTCGTAGTCTGCCCGCGTGGCCCGTTGTTTCCGGTCGCGCGGAAGCCAGCCCGAGGCCTCCGCCGGCAAGGGACGTTTGCGGAGGAAGTCCTTTCCGGAAATCCGAGCCAGCCAGCCCAGCGGCGTCAGCACGAGGAAGAACAGCAGCGTCAGCAGCATGGTGCCCGAAATCGTGCCGAGCACGAAGGTCAGCGCCATCCAGCCGTAATGGACCCGGCGCAACAGGCGGGGCGCAAAGGAACCCAGCAACACCAGCGTGAGCCCGGGCAGGGCGAACCAAGGCCACCACGTCCGACCGCGCCACGCGCCCAACGCCGCCAAGCCCAGCAGCACGCCGCCGACCAGCTGGCCGAACCGGCGCAGGGCCGGAGGCGAGCGGTCGAGTTTGGCCAGTTCGTCGCGGATCATGGGACTCAGTCGAGTTCGAACTCCCGCAGCCACGCCGCGTCCTTGTCCAACGGCAGCTGCCGCGTCTTCTCCAGCACGAAGGGCCCGACCGCGAGCGCGTCCATGTTGGTGCGCAGAAAGCAGCGGAGCGCATCCGCCGGCGTGCAGACGACGGGTTCGCCACGGACGTTGAAGCTGGTGTTGATGATCACGGGACAGCCGGTGCGCGCCTCGAACGCCCGGAGCAGCCGGTGATAAAGCGGATGCGCATCCGCCGAAACGGTCTGGACCCGGGCCGAGTTGTCCACGTGGGTGACTGCCGGAATGTCAGA
>CAIWAH010000042.1 GCA_903910585.1 uncultured Verrucomicrobiota bacterium | reverse complement strand
CGAGCTTGGCGGCTGGCTGACGCGCTATTCCCGGCAACTTCCCGGGCTCGGTTGGGTCGAAGGGCTGCATCATGACGACGCGGTGGTGGCGCGTTATCCGGACCGCATGTGGGCGGGCAATCCGGTGCTGTTCCCGCACGTCAGCTTCAACGTCCATGACGGCAAGGACGGCCATTACGAGCTCAACGGCCAGGTGCTTGCCTCGCCCCAGCATGGCTTCGCCCGCCGCGTGCCCTGGAGCGTGCTCCGGCAATCCGCCACCGAGGTCGTGATGGAGGTCACTGATTCGGAACGGACCCGGCCCAGCTACCCGTTCGCGTTCCGCCACGAGCTCACCTACCGGCTGCGCGACGGCCGGCTGGAATGGGAACAGGTCGTCGAGAACCGGGACACCCAGCCGCTGCCGTTCAGCACCGGATTCCATCCGTATCTGCCCGTGCCGGTGCGGTCCGGCGGCGAACGCAACCACTGTTTCCTCCGCCTGCCGCGCGGCAAACGCTTCAATCCACTGAACCGCGCCGAGGCGTTCTTTGACGAACCGTTCCCCGCGCAGGACTTCAGCGTCGCCCATGATACCAATGCCACCGTGCTGCTCGGGGAGTTTGCCGAGCGTGAAATCGCCCTGGTGGATCCCGACGCCGGCGTCGAAGTCGCCGTGAACTTCGCCGGTCACCCCGCCTACCGCTACGCCGTGCTCTGGTCGCCCAACGCGGAAGCGCCGTTCTACTGTGTCGAGCCGTGGACCGCGTTGCCCAACTCGTTCGGACGCGCCGATGGGGAAATCCTCGTGCTGGGGCCCGGCGAATCGTTTCGCGCCCAGCTCTGGATGGACGTCCGTCCCCTCGCGACGCCGAATTGAAACCGCTGTCCTGCTCCACGTGATTGGCACGTTCATCAACGTCGGCGGCATTCTGCTGGGCGGTGTGCTTGGATTGACCGTGGGCCGGCATCTTTCTGCCCGCGGCCAGCAGCGTCTGCGCATGCTGCTCGTGCTGCTCACCGTTTACGCGGGCTTCAGCCTCATCTGGCAATCGCTCCACCTGCCGGTCGGGCACGCCGCCGGTCAGCTGGGAATCGCCCTGCTGTCGCTGATGCTCGGCAGCCTGCTGGGAAACCTGATGGGCCTCCAGCGGCTCACCAACCAGGCCGGGAAATGGGCCCGCGAACGGTTTGCCGCCGCGGCCAAGGGAGATTCCGCACCGACCCGCCAGGCCGCAGCCGCCCGCGGCACCGACGGCTTCCTGACCTGCGCACTCCTGTTCTGCATCGGCCCAATGGCCATCGTCGGCGCAGTGCAGGACGGTCTCAACGGCGACTGGTGCATCCTTGCCGTGAAGGGCCTGCTCGACGGCCTGGCGACGATGGGCTTTGTGGCGACCTTCGGCTGGACGCCGCTGCTGGCGGCCCTGCCGGTGTTCGTTTACCAGGGGCTGCTCACCGTGGGGGCCCACGCGCTGGCTCCGGTCATTACGGAACCCGCGATGAAGGACAGCCTCGGCCTGACCGGCGGCTTCATTGTGGCCACGGTCTCCCTCGTGATCCTCGACCTGCGCAAGGTGCCGCTGGCCAACTATCTGCCCGCACTGGTCGTTGCCCCGCTGCTGACCCGCTGGTGGATGTGAGGCGAAACTCCGCCGGGGGCCGGTCTCGCGGTGCGTCGTGACAACGCACCGGCCGCGTTCCACCTTCCCGCCGTGCCTGTTTCGTCCGCCCAACTCTGGCGCGCGCTCAATGACCGCCGCCGACTGTTCCTCCTCGCCGGCCCCTGCGTGATCGAGTCCGAGGAGCTGTGCCGGACCATTGCCCGCAAGCTGAAGCAGACCTGCGCGAAGCTCGGGATCACGCTGGTTTTCAAGGCGAGCTTCGACAAGGCGAACCGCTCCTCCGGCAAGTCATTCCGCGGCCCGGGCCTCGTCGAGGGCCTCGGCGTGCTGGCACGGATCCGCGAGGAATTCGGACTGCCCGTGGTCACCGACATTCACACGGAAGAACAGGCCGGACTGGCCGGGGAAGTCTGCGACGTGCTGCAGATTCCCGCGTTCCTCTGCCGGCAGACCGACCTGATCCACGCCGCCGTGGCCACTGGCCGGATCGTGAACATCAAGAAGGGGCAGTTCCTCGCGCCGGGCGACATGCGCAATGTCGTCGCCAAGGCCGCGGAATCTGCCCCCGGTGGCCGGGCCCGGCTGCTCGTGACCGAGCGCGGCACCACGTTCGGCTACCACAATCTGGTCGCCGACATGCGGGCCCTCCCGCTGCTGGGCAGCCTCGGATATCCGGTGGTTTTCGACGCCACGCATTCGGTGCAGCTGCCCGGCGGCGCCGGCGACCGGTCTTCCGGACAGCGGGAGTTCGCCCCGGTGCTCGCGCGCTGTGCGGTCGTGGCCGGTGCAAATGGCCTGTTCATCGAAACCCATCCGAACCCCGACCAGGCCCTGAGTGACGGCCCGAACATGATTCCGCTAGCGGAGATGCCGAAGTTCCTGGCGCAACTCGTGCGGCTAAAGAAGGCCCTCTGAGCGCCCACGGCCCGCAATTGCGTCAGGTCAGGGATTCGCAACCCAGCCGACGACTTTGCCCCGCCAGGCGGAGACCGGGCTCCGCCAACGGGCGGCCCAACGGAAATCGGCGATGCCATCGCGGGGCTGGGTCCGCCTTCGGCGTCATTGCCATTTCGCCGGGACTTCCTAGCGTTGCCCCATGCGCCGCGGCCTCGCCGTCTTCGATTGGATGACCGGAATGATCGGTCTCGGTCTGCTGCGCTTTTTCCAAACGGTGCAGCGAATCGGTGCGTTCGCCCTGATCACGCTCGGCGTCGGGGTGACGAAGATCTTCGTCGCGCGCCGCGTGATCTACCCGGCCGTGCAGCAACAGCTCGCCCGGGCCGGCGTCCGGCTGCTGCCGATCATCGCGTTCATCGGCGGCGCGGTGGGGTTCATGATCATCGGGCCGACCCTGCTGCTGCTCGCCCAGGTCGGCCAAGTGGGCCTCACCGGCGACCTTCTGGCGATGGTCGTGGTCCGCGAGGTGGCCCCGGTCGTGGCCGCCCTGGTCGTGCTGGCCCGGGTCGGCACGGCCACGGTCGTGGAGCTGGGCACCGCCCGCGCCCTCGGCGAGGTCGAGACGCTGGAGTCGCTGGGCATCGATCCCATCCATTTCCTGGTGGTGCCCCGGGTGATCGGCCTGACGGTCGCGGTGATGGCCCTGACGGTTTACCTCACGCTGATCGCGCTGGGGTGCAGCTGGCTGTTCGCGCTGGTGGTGAACCTGCCCTATCCGTTCGCGGTTTACTTCGGCTACATCGCCAGCGCGCTGGAGTGGTATGACTTCGGTCTGATCGGCGCCAAGACGGCGGCGTTCGGCGCGGTGAGCGCCATGGTGGTGTGCTATCACGGGCTCGCCCAGCCGGTCCGCATCGAGGATGTCTCGGCCGCAACGACCCGCACGGTCGCCCAGTGCGTGATCGCGTTCGGGCTGCTGGACGCGCTGTTCCTGATCCCCAACCTGATGCTGTGGACGCGCCCCTGATCCAGCTCGACGAGGCCGCCCTCGCGCCGAGTCCGACCGGCGAAATGGCCCTGCGCGACATTTCCTGGTCCGTCCAACGCGGCGAATGGTGGGTCGTCACCGGTCCGCCCAGCTGCGGCAAGAGCGCGTTGCTCCAGACGCTGGGCGTGCTGCATCCGGTCGCACAGGGTGAACTCCGCCTGTTCGGCCGCCCGATTTCCGCCACGATGGGCGACGAACTGGCCGCCATCCGGCGCGGCATCGGCCTGCTGTTCGAGGGCGGCGGCCATCTTTTCGAACATTCGACCGTGCTCGAGAATGTCGCCCTGCCGCTCCGCTATCACCATGACCTCTGGCTGGAGGACGCCGCGGAACAGGTCCAGCCGATCCTCGAAGCCTGCGGCATCGCGGCCCTCGCCGGCCAGACGTTGCGGCAGGTCGGCCGCGCCCAACGCCGTCGCATCGCCCTGGCCCGGACGCTGGCGCTGCGCCCCGAAATCATGCTGCTCGACAATCCGGCTGGCGGCCTGGATCCGGCCCAGGTCCGCTGGTGGCGGGGATTCCTCTCGCAGCTGCATGCGGGCCATCCGCTGTTTGACCAGCGCCCGATGACCCTGGTGCTCGCCACCGATGACCTGCGTCCGTGGCTGCCGTTCGGCCAGCAGTTCGCGGTCGTGCGCGACCAGACCCTGACCGCGCTGGGATCCCGCGAGGACCTGCAAGGCCGTCACGCCGATCTGCTGGCCCAGCTGCTGGCGGACGACATCCGTTGAACCGCCGTGCTCGCCCCCCTGCTGGATGAATTCCTGATCCACCTGCGTCACGAACGCGGTCAGGCAGAGCACACCCAGCGGACCTACAAGCACGCCCTCGACCAGTTCGTCGCGTGGGCCGAGGAACGGAAGCTGGCGCACTGGCGCGACGTCCAGTTCGCGGACCTCATGGCCTATCTTGAGTTCCAGCGGAACCGCCCGCAGAAGGACGCCAAACCCGGCGACTCGCCCGAAGCCACGCCCGCTGCCAAGCTCAGCGCCTCCACCCTTTACCTGCACGTGGCCGCCCTGCGTTCCTTCTATCGCTTCGCGGAGCAGGAAGGCTTCGTGACCCAAAACCCGACGGAAAACCTGACGTTGCCGCGACGCTGGAAAACCCTGCCCAAGGCGCTCAGCGAGGACGAAATCGGCCGCCTCCTGCAACCGCCGGTTCAGGCCACCCCGGCCAGCCTCTGCACCCACGCCATCCTGGAGGTGGCCTACGCCAGCGGACTGCGGCTCGCGGAGCTGCGCGGTCTGCGGCTCGAACAGGTGCATCTGGAAGCCGGTTTCCTGTCCGTGATCGGCAAGGGCAACAAGCAGCGCGTAGTGCCCATGGGCAGCAAGGCGCAGGCGGCGCTGCAGCACTACGTCGCCGCCGGCCGGCCGGAACTGGTCAGTCCGCGCTCGCCCTCCAATGTGTTCCTCACCGCACGCGGCACGCCCTTCGCCCACGTCACCATGTGGAAACGCATCACCGATCATGTCCGGGCCGTCGGGATCGGGAAACACGTCACCCCGCACATGCTGCGGCACAGCTTCGCCACCCATCTCATGGAACACGGCGCCGACCTGCGGGTGATCCAGGAACTGCTCGGCCACGCCAGCATCAACACGACCGAGATCTACACCCACGTCGCTGGCGAACGGCTTCAGGAAGTCCACCGGCAGTATCACCCGCGGGTGTGAGCATGAACCGGAATAGCGCTGGCAGTGGCGGCCGATGAGCGGTTTTGTGGACATTTCCGTAGCCGCGGGTGATTCCGGCCTTGCAATCTGCGAGGGCCAGCCCTAATCGAGCTTCAGGTCAAGAAATCCATGAAATCCCCATTCTCCTTCCGCCTCGTTGCGTGCCTGATTCCGCTGATTCCGGCCCATGCTTCGCTGTTCAGTGAAACCTTCGACACTGCCGGATCAAGCAGCAGTTTTCTGCTGACACGGGTTGGTGGCTCCACCGATGTCATCACGTTCGGATACGACTATTCTGGCAACTCGATCCCCGAGGCTCCGTCAACTCCGGTGGGTGCTGCTGCGACCCGGGGTGTCTTCCTCCAGGCCAACAAGCCCACCTCGGGCGGTGGGGCGATCAACGGCATCAATCTGACTGCCGCAGCGGGTGGAGTGGCTATTTCGTTTGGGCAGGAAATCAGCTTTTCCTTCGACATGTGGCTTGGGTATGCCGGTTCCACGGCCACGACCGAACAGGCGCTTTTCGGCATCAATACTGACGGCACCGGCATAAACAGCCGGACCGGTTCAACCCAAACTGGCGCCGATGGTATCTGGTATCATGTGGCAACCGAAGGCGGTTACGGGGCGACCAGCACGATACCCAACTCACGTGACGTGGTGAACTACATCGGAAACACGGTGCCGACCGGTGGCCGTCTGGACAACAATGATGCCCCCTTTCCCGCCCTTTTCCCAAACGTGGGCGGCATCCTCGGCACTCCGGGCAACCAATGGGTGACGGTCGTGGTCCAGGAAACCGGCGGCAACGTTCGGATGTCGATGAACGGGACCGAGGTCTTCAATGTGGCCAATACGGGGCCCACCTCCGGGAGCGTCTTCATCGGTTATCAGGATCCGTTCTCGACCAGTTTGGCCGATCCCGCCACCAGCTTCGCTGTATTCGACAATGTGACGGTCACCGCGGTGCCCGAACCCGAGGAGTATGCCGCCGCTGCGGCCGCGGCGCTCGTCGGTTTCGCCCTGTGGCGTCGCTCCCGGCGCGCCTGATTCGGGGCGGAGTCTGTGATTTGCCCGAAGCCCGGCCAACCGGCCGGGCTATTTGCTTTCGGCACTGTCCGCTCAGCGTCCCACCCAGTCGGCGGCGGCCGCCGGATCGGCAGTGGTCAAGCGGTTTACCTCCGCGCTGCCGAGCGTCAGCAGGCCCTCGATGTCGCCGTATTTGGCGCCGCCCGGCAGGAAGTCCGGCGCTTGCAGATCCAGCACCTGGCCAAAGCGGAAGTCACCCAAGGACAGCGCCACGCGATCCAGCGCCTTGCCGGCCTGCGCCCGGGCGGCGGCGGCGATCGGCCCGGTGCCGTCCAATGCCACCAGGCTGACCCGTTTCGAGACGCGCTCGTGGTTCCGGATGAACTTCACCGCCGTCAGCACGTCCTGCAGCCGCCGCACGAAGACGGCGGGGTTGTAGCCGAACGTGTAGGCCGCCGCCTCGCGAGGATTCTTCACCCGCGGCGTTTTCGCCAGCGGTTGGCCGTCGGCCAGGAATTCACCCTGATACAGCAGGTCCAGCCCCAGCACGGTGGCCCCCCGGTCCACCAGCTTTTGGACCGCCGGCTTCAGGCGGCCGTCCGCGGAATAGAGCCCGGCTTTGCCCTCCGCAGTCAGCCAGATCACGGTGTCGCCATTCCACTGTTTGGGATGGCAGAAGACCGCCGGGAGTTCCTCGCGATAGGTCTCATTGCGCAGCAGTCCGGCCATCTGGATCCAGCCGCCCTGGTCCTGCTTGTCCTTCAGTTCCCATACCGCGGTGCCCGCCTCGTCGAGGCCGCCGTCGAGCACGATGTTCCACCCCACCCGCAGCACTTCCCGGTGTTTCTCGGGCGAGTTTGCGGCCAGTTCGGCCAACTGCCGTTCCGAATCCTCATGCCACAGCTTCAGCAGGCCGCGCTCGAATTCCGGATCGGCCGCCTTGGGAGCCGGATGCTCCGCGTCCCACACGCTGAGCTGGTCGCGGGGCACCCCGCGGTAGTCGCGCTCGAGCACGGGCTCCTTGTAGCCCAGCTTGAAGTGCCGGTTCAGCCAGTTGTAAAAGGCGGTGCGGGAAACGGCGTTGTAGTTGTGCGGAAAATGTTCGCCGCGATGCAGCATCACGTTCTCCGGAGCGCCCAGCCGCGTGTAGAGCTGCTTCAGCTCCGGAAACCCCTTCGTGGCCATTTCCTTCGTCCAGTCGTTCGCGGTGGTCATGCCCTGCGGCTTGGGCGCGAACAGGCCGGCGAACTCCACGTTGCCAGTGCCGACGCGCAGCAGGCTCGCATTTTCGCAGGTGCAGCCGCCCTGCATCGCCGTGCTCACCATCACCGCCGGAAACGACAGCTTCACGCGCGGGTCAATCGCCGCCAGCAGCATCGTCTGCGTGCCGCCGCCGCTGGCACCCGTCATCGCGATGCGTTCCGGGTCCACTTCCGGCAGGCTCAGGAGGAAATCCAGCGAACGGACCGAGTTCCACGTCTGCAGGCCCATCACGCTCTGCAGATGCGTCTCGGCCGCCGGACTGAACAGGCCCCAGTTTTCCGCCGTGTTCATCTCGGGACGCTGCTTGGCGAACCCGTGGACAAGCGCCCGCGAAAGCTGCTGCGAGTCGGAGTCGCCCAGCATGTCCCACTGCCACACCACGCAGCCCATCCGCGCGAGCTGCACGCACATGGACTGGAACCGGCTGCGGCCGCCATCGGTGAACCGTTCCTGACCGGTGGCGATCTCGTTGTAGAGCTCGGTATCGGTCGCCGTGGAGAGCCGGGCGTCCTGCCAATGCCCGTGGGCGAACAGCACGCCGGGGGCCCCGCCGGGCAGCTTCTTCTTGGGCCGATACAGGTTGCCCGTCACGTAGAAGCCGGGCGCGCTTTCGAAGGTCACCTTCTCCACGCTGTAATCCACCCGCTCAACCCGGCCGTAGATCTTCGCGTTCAGCTCGGTCTTGGTCGGCAATGGCCAGAGCCCCTGGGACACGAGGATGCGTTGCCGGACCTGCTCCGCGCGCCGGGCCCACGCCTCGGCGGTGGTGGGCGGCGTGAACGGGAAGTAACCGTCCAGATCCTTCAGCGGCTGGAGCCGGGCATCATTGGGCACCTGGCCGACCGGTAGCACGCGGGGACCGGCGGCGCAGGCGTCGGCAACCAACGCCACGGCGAGTGCGACCGCGGCGGAGCGAAGCGGGAACATGCCGCGAGGCTATCCGGCGCCGCCCCGGAGACAATCCCCGGAATGCGACCCTGGCGATAACCGCCTCCCGCCGTCTGCGCGCAGGCACCCCGCGCCGCGAATTCAGTCCTTCTTCCGCGTGGGCACGTGCGTGTCCCAGGTTCGCCCCGACTCCGGGGAGATGTGGGTGAAGCCGCTGCCGGCGGGGGGATTCGGAACGCGGATCAGGTGCTGACAACCGGGACACTGGATCTGCCGTCCGGCGAAGCGCACTTCGCACTTCAGCGGCTGGTCGCAGTGGGAGCAGTAGAACTTGAACTCGGAGGTGATGCTGTCATTGCTCATCATCCAGCCCATGCGCAGGAAGCCGGGAAAACGGATCATGCTCCTGTCGTAAAAGTTTTCTCAGGTTACCTGATACCTATTTACCCTGCCTCGCGCACGGGAGTGCGGTATGACGCCTCCGCCAGCCCCCGATATGCCTGCCGATTCCGGTTCCGACGAGACGATCTTTGCCGCCGCGCTCCAGTGGGAGACCCCCGCCCAGCGCGCCGCCTATCTGGACGAAGCCTGCGCCGAAAATCCGGCGCTGCGCGCCCGGGTCGAGGAGCTGCTCCGGGCCAGCGACGGGGCGCAGACGTTCCTGGAACGGCCCGTCGGCGTGCCTCGCCCGGCTCCGGGCGCCGGGGCCCCCACCCTCAGGGTCGGCCTCACCGACCTGCTGCCGCCCTCCGGCGAGGGCCCCGGATCCCGCGTGGGCCGTTACAAGCTGCTCCAGCAGATCGGCGAGGGCGGATGCGGCACCGTGTTCATGGCGGAACAGGAGGAACCCGTCCGCCGCCGGGTCGCGCTCAAGGTCATCAAGCTCGGCATGGACACCAAGTCCGTCGTCGCCAGGTTCGAGGCCGAGCGGCAGGCGCTGGCGATGATGGATCACCCGAACATCGCCAAGGTGCTCGACGCGGGCGCGACGGATTCCGGTCGGCCGTTCTTCGTGATGGAGCTGGTCCGCGGCATCCCCATCACCCGCTACTGCGACGAGAACAAGCTCGATACCACCAGCGGTTGGACCTGTTCATCAAGGTCTGCCACGCCATCCAGCACGCGCACCAGAAGGGGATTATCCACCGCGACATCAAGCCGTCGAACATCCTCGTCACGCTCCACGACGGCACGCCGGTGCCTAAGGTGATTGATTTCGGCATCGCCAAGGCGACCGAGGGGCGGCTGACCGACCGCACGCTATTCACCGCCTTCGAGCAGTTCATCGGCACGCCGGCTTACATGAGCCCGGAGCAGGCGGAGATGAGCGGACTGGACATAGACACCCGCTCCGACATCTACGCGCTCGGCGTGCTCCTCTACGAACTCCTGGCCGGCTGCACCCCTTTTGATGCGAAGGAACTGATGTCCGCGGGCATAGACGCCATGCGCAAGACGATCCGGGAAAAGGAGCCGCAGCGCCCGAGCACGAGGCTGAGCACCATGCTCGGCGACGCGCTGACGGCCACGGCGAAAGCCCATGGCTTGGACGCGGTGAAGCTGCTCAAGGTCATCCGAGGCGACCTCGACTGGATCGTGATGAAGTGCCTGGAGAAGGACCGCACGCGGCGTTACGAGACGGCCAACGGGCTGGCGGCCGATATCACGCGGCACCTGACCAATGAGCCGGTGGTCGCCCGACCACCGAGCACCGCCTACCGCTTACAGAAGGCGCTTCGGCGAAATCGCCTCGGCTTTGCCGCCGCCGGCGCCGTGGCCTTGGTGCTGGTGCTGGGCATCGCCGTAAGCTCTTGGCAGGCAGTGCGGGCAACCAAGGCGGAGCGGGAGCAAAGCCAACTTAGGCAACAGGCAGAAGCGGCCAAAGCAGAGGAATCAAATGCTCGACAGCAAGCCGAATTGGCGCGGGCTAACGAAGCTAAACAGCGCCAACAGGCAGAGGCAGCACGCGAGGTTGCTGAGCGCTTCAGAAAACGAACCTACCTTGCCAATATTCAGAACGCTGCGCTCGCGGCTAATTCAAAAACCTACGAGCGGGCCCGCCTTGATGAACAACTGGACAAATGCATCCCGGAGCAAGGCGAGCCGGACCTCCGGGGGTTTGAGTGGTGGCATCTCGATTTTCGCCGGAACTCCACAATCACAAGCAGCAACCGTCTCAGTGATTTCCGGCCAACTTGCGTGGCGTTCAAAGCAACCAATGGCAATATTTACGTTGGAGGATCGAACGGTGTGATTGCGCTGGTAGACGGAATCAATCTGAAATTGCTTCACAGTTGGGCTGGCCATCAGGAGACAATCCGCGCGATCGCGCTCTCTCCGAATCGAACCCGGCTGGCGACTGGGGCCGGTTCGACAACGCGCATTTGGTCGCTTCCAAATGGTGTCATGGAAGCCGAGTGGCCGTGCGCCGCAGCGAAATTGGCCTTTGCAACCGATGACACCGTCGTGGCGTTGAGCAGAAATGCTGCTACCCCGAACACTTCGCCCGGGCGCATTGAGGTCTGGGGCGTTGGAAACCGGCAATTGTTGAAGTCATTGGCTCTCGAATGCATTGACTTTGATTGGGTGCAATCCAACACGACCAACGTAGTCGCATGTTTGGCCGCCGGGGGTGGTATCTCTGTCCTGTCCCTTCCAGAATTCACGCAAACGACGCGAACGATCGCCCCGACGAATTGGCACCGAATTGCCCTCTCCCCGACTCTCGATGCAGTCGCGGGTCTCGACACCGAAGACCACCTGTCGGCGATACGGCTTCGAGACGGCGTTCTTTTTCCAGCAAAGCTGGAAGCGTGGTCTGCTAGGCCAGCCACCAGTCGGATCACCTGCCTTAGTTGGTGGCCGGATGGAGATGTTGTGGACTGCGGGTCCGGAGACTTTTTCGTCGAGACCTATATCTACCGCTTGGCAGACCATTTTGAGCGCAGTAAGTCCATGCAGAGAGTGTCAGGTGAGCAGGACTTCTACCGCCTAGGAACTTCGGGGCCTTTCGGCGCCTACATTATCGGGTTACAGACCGGACCCGGTTATTCTCATGATACCGTTGTCGCTGGAAGCGGATTGATCAGCCAATCGATTACCCTGTCTTCGCAGCAGGCCATTCTGAACGCAGATTCCTCCGGGGGGGACGGAGATCGGAAGGGTGCTCGGCAGGTCGTCTACGATAGTCATGGCAAACGTGCCGCATTTTATCAGCAAAACCGTGGACTTGTCGTCTTTGACACCGACGAGCGACGCGAAGTGCGACAATTCACCAACAATTGGGGTTACGTCGTCCTGCTAGGTTTCACCAGGGATGATTCCGCGATTCAAATCGTTTCGTATCCTTTACACCGACACCCGGATGTTCCGGAAAACAGTGTGGGGGGGCCTAAGCAAGCCACGCTGGAGACTTGGGACCTGAAGTCGGGACAACTGCGGAAGTCGGACGTCTTGGAAATGGCGGTCTACACTACGCCACACAGAGCCTACCTATCCGCTGATGGCCGTTGGTTGGTCGGGCCATATTTCGGTCCGAATGCCGATGAAAGTCGGATCAGATCGTCTGGACTGGGCCTTTGGGAGACGGCCTCTGGTCGTCTTGAACGCCGATTGGATCGCTGGAACACCAGAGTGGAATCATTTGCCATTTCGCCAACGGACGCCGTCGTTGCCGTCGCACTGGACAATGGGGGCGTGTCTCTATGGAGGTTGGATTCAGAGGAAGTGAAGGAGCTAGTGCCGGGCGGGCAGAAGCTAACTGGGAGAGGGCGTTCCATGGCTTTCACGCCCGATGGGCGAAACTTACTCGTGGCCAAGCCGACGGACTTCAGGTCGCGGGATTCCGACTCCGTCGAATTTGAGCGATACGAACTGGCTAACAGCCAACATCCCATTTCCATTAAATTACAGGTCAGCCGCGGCGGTTTTCGCGCCTTTGAGCCGCCTAGCGTTGCCTATTCACCTGACGGTCGAAACCTCGTAGCCGCGGACGATGTAGAGATTCGTCTTTTTTCTGCCGAGGGCGGAGAATCCTATTTCAGCCTCCCCACGGACGAGCGATCCCCGCACCGGTCATTTGGAATGAAAGAGGTTCGTTTTGCGCCAGATGGACGCACTTTGTCCGCCGTGTCTTTAGATGGATCGGTAGAGTTTTGGTTTGCCCGCCGCACCCAAAGTCGTTGAACCGCCATGCGGTCTTCTCCAAGTCACCCGGCAGTCGGCGAGATGCCGGGCGCTACCGGGGTTCGCGGACATCCCTACGTCGCCCTTCGTCGCGAAGCATCTTGGACTGCGGCGAGGCTGCTTTCAACCGCCTGCCCAAAGGGTGCGGTCACGTCCGACTTGCCGGCGCACTCCAATGACTGGCGGATTTCCCCGCGGCTCCATGACCCGCAGAGCGTCGCTGGCTGCGGTAGTCCTCTACCGCTTTTGCCGCCCACGTTGCGCGAGGCTACGCCGCCGTCAGTCCACAGTCTCCACCGCTTTCCGTTCCGCCGACTTGGGTTCCGTGAGGGCGGCGATGCGCTGGTCCAACGTGGCCAGCACGCCGCCCCGGCGGATCGCGAGGCCGAGCAGGTAGGCATCTGTCACCTGTTGATGTCCCATCAGCCGGATGCCAGTGAAGGCGACTGCTTCGGCAACCGGGATTTCATCCGGCCAGAAGGCGTGGTCCTGGGCGGCGGTGTTGGCGGAAAGAACTTGAACGGCTTCGCGCGCTTGGACGGCGTCACGGGAGAACGCGGGGTTCGAGACGATGCGCACAAAGCCAGCCTGGGTGATGGGGCAGGTCGCCCAACCCTTGGCGCGATGGCGGACAAACCATTTCACCGCCAAGTCATGCCGCTCGTGGCTGGGCCAAAGCAGGGCGATGAGCAGATTGGTGTCGAGCAGGTAGCCCTTCATACGCCCTCGGCTTCAATACGGCGCACGTCGTCCGTGGTCACTTTCGGCGAGTCCGTCGGCAGGTGGAATACCACGAGGCCGTCCTTGTCCCGGGCTGGAGTGGGAGCGCTCAAACCCTTGCGCAAAAGGTCCGACACGGTCCTGCCCAGCGAGACGCCACGCAGCTTCGCCTGGCGGGCGGCCAATTCCATGAGGTCATCGTCGAGCGTCAATGTCGTTCTCATTCAACAAAGGTGCTGCATGGCCATTTTGATGTCAAACCGCGGCGCGCGCATCACTCCGCCGGCATGAGCGATGTCACCCAGATCCTCGCCGCCGTCCGTGCGGGCGATGACGCGGCGGCCGACCGGCTGTTCGAGCTGGTCTATGCCGAACTGCGCCAGGTCGCGGCGCAGAAAATGTCCCGCGAGTCGCCCGGCCATACGCTTCAGCCCACAGCGCTGGTTCATGAGGCCTGGCTGCGGCTGGGAGCGGACGCGCAGCCGCACTGGCAGAATCGCGCCCATTTCTTTGCCGCCGCTGCCGAGGCGATGCGGCGCATCCTCGTGGACCGCGCCCGTCGCAAGCAGGCGCAGCGTCGGGGTGAAGGGGCGGAGCACGTCGAGCTGGACGGTCTCCAGCTGGCCGGCCCGCTGGATGATGAACAGCTGCTGGCGCTCAATGACGCCCTCGAACGGTTCGCCGCGCTGGATGCACCCAAGGCCAAGCTGGTGAAGCTGCGTTACTTCGTCGGCCTCACGACCGAGCAGGCGGCGCAGGTGCTCGACGTGTCGGAGCCGACGGCGAAACGCTGGTGGGCCTACGCCAAGGCCTGGCTTTACCGGGAGGTCCACTCGCCGGGCCGCTGATCTCCGTCACTTCGGCGGGCTTGTGTTCAGCACGTCGAGATCGAGGTCGCCGGGTTTGGGCTTCAGGGCCTGAAATGCCTGGCGTTGCTCGGGCGTCAGTTCGCCTTCAACTGCGCTGACCAGCCGCCAGATGACGTTGGTGCTCCGGGCGATGGTGTCGTCCCGGATCGTCTGCAGCTCGCGGACCGCCCGGTCGAGGTGTGCCTGCACCTTGGGCTGTTGCTCCGGTGTCGGCTTCACCACGCGGTCGAACTCCCGCAGGACGTGCTCGTTCCACGTCTGCGGATTGTTCCGGGCGTCCAGTTCGGTGCGCGCCCAGCGTCGTCCGACCAACCCGCCCACGAGCGCGCTGATCAAGGCCAGCGCCACCAGATCCAGCACGATGCGGCCCTGCTTTTTCATAGTTTCCAGAGCACTTGGGCGACGGCGTTCTCGATGCCCGGCCGGGCGAGGGCCGGGGCCCGGCTGGCCCGGACTTCCAGGCCGGTGAGCACCACCGCCAGCGCCGCCATGGTGGCCAGCGAGGGCCGCAGCCAGCGCAGCCACAGGTCTTCGGTGCCCCACCCGGACGGAGGGGGACGATGGGCCAACACCCGGGTGGCAAAACCGGCGGGCGCCGTGTCGTCGTCCGACGGGGACGGAACCCGGCGGGCCCGGGCCGTCAGCTCCTGCCAGCGTTGGTCGAACTCATTCATGGCGTCATCCCTTCCTGAAATCCCCGGGCCAACTTACGCAGCCGCAGCCGTGCCCGGAAAGCCCGCACCTTCACCGCCGGCCGGCTCCAGCCGGTCAGCTGGCTGATCTCCGCCACGGACTTCTCCTCGAGGTCCAGCAGCCGGATGACCAGCCGGTCCTCGGCCGAAAGCCGGGCCAGCAGCCGTTCGACCAGTTCCGCGGCGGAAAAGTCCGGGGCTTCGGGCACCGGGGCCGCTTCCGTCAGCAGGAATTCCAGCCAGCGGTTCTCTTCCTCGCCCAGATCGCTGCACCGGAGTTCCGGCCGGCGCCGTTCCGCCCGCAGCGCATCCAGACACGTTCGGACCGCGAGGCGCGAGACCCAGTGGGTGAAGGGCACGCCGGCCTGTTCCTCGTAGCGGTCGAGCCGGCCGAAGAGCTTCACGAAGATCTCCTGCGCCAGGTCCTCCTCGGCGAGCCTCACCGGCCGGTGGCTCCGCACGATCCGGATGATCTGCGGATAAAGGGCCTCGACCAGCGCCCGCGAGGCTTCGGCGTCGCCGGCGCGCGCGCCCGGCAACCACTGCGTCACCTCGGGACCCTCGGCGGTCATGCCCTGGAAATGGAACGGACCATTGCAACACCTTCCGTAACGCCGGGGAACGGGGAGCGGTTACAGGGGAATTTCCGCGGCGTGCGCCAAGCGCCGCCTGCCCCCCCGACCGGCGCGAAACCTTCGGTGAAATCGGACACTCCGGCGGGCGTATCTGGACACTGCTCCCGCCTCCCACGCTTCCACTTGGAGTGGAGGCGTGGGCTGGGGAGAGATTCCACGCGCCGCTGAGGCTCGCGCTTGGTGCCCCTGAACCCGGGCGGAAAACCCGGGAGCGCCGGCGTCTCGCCGGCCGCTTTCGTCTCTGGGTGCCGGCGGGACGCCGGCGCTCCCAGACCCGGTTCATGGGTAGGAAGTGGTCCGGAAAATCTTTGGATGGGCCCCCCTCTCCCCGGCCCTCTCCCCGCGCTCCGCCGCGGGGAGAGGGAGCATGGCCGAGGGGGCAGTGTCCAGCTTCGTCCCACTCCGACGGGCAGGCTGGCAGCCGGCCCTCCGTTGCGTTCACAGAGCGCAGCGGCCCGTCCCGGGGCCAATCCCGGGGAAGACATTCTGCGAACAGGGTGTAACCATCGCGGGGTCATCGGCGTTTAGCGTGGGAGTTGTCTGGCATGAAATCGCTGCACTTGAAACTGCTGTTGTGGGCCGCCCTGCTGGGGAGCCTTCGCGCCGCGTCTCCCGAAACCGCCCGGCGGGAACCCGAGACGGTGCCCAACTTCCGGCTCCTCGACCACACGGGCCGTTCCCACGAACTTCACCGCTACCGCGACCGCAAGCTCATCGTCCTCATGGTCGGCGGCAACGGCTGTCCCATCGTGCGCCATGGCGTGATCGCGCTGAAGCAGCTCCGCGAGGATTTCGGTCCGCGCGGCGTGGTGTTCGCCCTGCTCAACGTCAACGCCCACGACACCCGCGACGAGGTCGTGGCCGAGGCCAAGGAGTTCGGCTTCGACTTCCCCATCCTGCTCGACCCGGCCCAGGCGACCGCCCGGGCGCTCCACCTCCAACGCACCGCCGAAGTCCTCGTCATTGACCCGGCCACCTGGCGCCTCGTGTATCGCGGGGCGCTCGACGACCGTCTGGATTACGGCCAGCAGAAGCAGCAGCCGAACCGCCGGTTCGCGGCCGAGGCCATCGCGGCCTTCCTCGCCGGTGAGCCCGTGAAGCTCGCCCGCACCGAGGCCAAGGGCTGCGCCGTCGCCCTCGAAGTCTCCGGTCCCGTGGACTACGCCCGGCAGATCGCGCCGCTGCTCGGCGAGCACTGCGTGTCCTGCCACAGCCCCGGCAACATCGCCCCGTTCGCCTTCAGCAACTACGACAAGGTCCGCGGCCATTCCCGCACCATCGCCGACGTCCTGCGCGAGGACCGCATGCCGCCGTGGCACGCCGATCCGCATCACGGCAGCTTCGCCAACGACCGCTCCCTCACCGCCGCCGAACGGGCCACGCTGCTCGAGTGGATCGCCCAGGGCGCGCCCCGCGGCACCGGCGAGGACCCGTTGCCCGGCCTCCAGCCCAAACCCGCCGATCCGTGGCCGCTGGGCCAACCCGACCGCGTCGTGGCGATGCCCGAAGTGGCCAAGATTCCCGCGACCGGCCTGCTTCCCTACCAGTTCTACACCGTGGCCGCACCGGTTACGGAAGACACCTGGCTCCGCGGCGTCGCCCTCCGCGCCGGCAATCCCAAGGTCGTGCACCATTGCCTCGTCTTCATCCGGTATCCGGAACGCCTGCGGCACCTCGAACCGCCGCAGGAACTCGGCACTGCGGGCTTCTTCGCCGGCTTTGTGCCCGGCACCGAGCACACCTTTTTCCCGGCCGGCACCGGCAAGCTCCTGCCCAAGGGCTCGCTGCTCATCTTCCAGATGCACTACACCACCACCGGCAAGGAAGAGACAGACCGCTCGGAACTCGCCCTGTATTTCGCCCCGGAAAAGCCCGCGGCCGAGCTGGTGACCGGCGCCGCGACCAACGGCCGCTTCGAGATCCTGCCGAACGCCCGGCTGGAGGGCGTGAAGTCGCAGTTCCGCTTCGCGCAGGATGTCTGGCTGCACGAGCTCAGCCCGCACCTGCACCTGCGCGGCGACACCTTCACTTATACCGCGGTCTTTCCCGACGGACGCCAGGAAGTGCTCCTGCACGTGCCGCACTACGACTTCAACTGGCAGACCCTCTACCGGCTGGAAGAACCCAAACGCCTGCCCGCCGGCACGCGGCTGGTGTGCTCCGGCAGCTTCGACAACACGGCGACCAATCCGGCGAATCCCAATCCCCAGGCCACGGTCCGCTTCGGTGAACAGACCGACGACGAGATGTTCATCGGCTACTTCAACTGGTCCCCCGCTGACGGCCAGGAAGCCATCCGCCCGGCGCCAAAACAGCGGAAGAAACGCCGGCAACTGGCTCCTAGGAACGTAACGACAGCCAAGCGCCTTAAATCAGGTTGTTCACGCAAGCCGTGAACCTGGACCGGCCGGCGGACTGGAAAGTCCGCGCTCCCGGGAGGGCGGGTTTTCCAACCCGCCCGCGGGCCGGGCGCCCTTACCGCATCAGCTGCTTTTCCAGGTAACCGACGGTCTGGCGGACCTGCGGGTCGGTTTCCATGCGGTCCTTCACGGCGCGGCAGGCGTGCAGCACGGTGCCGTGGTCGCGGCCGCCGAAGGCTTCGCCGATGGTGTTCAGCGAGGATTCGGTGAGCTGCCGGGACAGATACATGGCGACCTGACGCGGGAAGGCGATGTTCTCCGGGCGCCGCTTGCTGGTCATGTCGGCGAGGCGGATGTCGTAGTGCTCGGCCACGCGCTTCTGGATCACGTCAATGGTGACGACCTGCCGGCTTTCCTCCTGGAGGATTTCGCGGAGGAGCGTCTCGACGGTCTCGAGCTTGAGGATCTTGCCGGTGAGCTGCGCGTAGCTGGCCACGCGGATGAAGGCGCCCTCGAGCCGGCGGATGTTGGTGCGGATGCGTTCGGCGAGGAAGCTGGTGATCTCGGCGGGCATCGCGAAGCCGAGCTGGGCGGCCTTCTTCTTGAGGATCGCCATGCGCGTCTCGACGTCGGGCGGCTGGAGGTCGGCGGTCTGGCCCCATTCGAAGCGGGAGATGAGGCGCTGTTCGAGCCCGGGGATCTCGCTCGCGGGCCGGTCGCAGCTCAGGACGATCTGTTTGCGGGCCTCGTGGAGGGTGTTGAAGGTGTGGAAGAACTCCTCCTGGATGCGTTCCTTGCCGGCGAGGAACTGGATGTCGTCCACGAGCAGGGCGTCCACCTGGCGGTATTTGCGGCGGAACTTGGCGACGGTGTTGTTCTGGAGCGCGTCGATGAACTCGTTGGTGAAGCGTTCGCAGCTCGTGTAGGCGATCTTGGCGTGGCGCTTCTGGTCGAGGATCGCGTGGCCGATGGCGTGCAGCAGGTGGGTCTTGCCGAGGCCGACGCCGCCGAACAGGAAAAGCGGGTTGAAGGCCTTGCCGGGATTCTGCGCGACGGCGAGGGCGGCGCTGTGGGCGAACTCGTTGGCGTTGCCGACGACGAAGGTGGCGAAGGTGTTGTTCGGATTGAACAGCGGTTCGCCGGGCCGGCCGGTGGGTTCCGGCCGGGCGGCGGCGGGTTCGGGTTCCGGCGCCTCGGCGGGTTCGGCGTCCGCCTTGGCCGGTTCGGCCGCGACGGCTTCACCGACGACGAACTCGATCCGGATGGGGCGCACCGAGACCTTGCTGACCACGGATCGGAGCAGGTCGAGGTAGTTGTCCGTCAGCCACATCACGCAGAAGTCGTCGGCGACCTCGAGCGTGAGGGTGTCGCCCTTGAGCGCGAAGGCGCGGACGGGGGAAAACCAGAGGGCAAAGATCTCCGGTTTCAGCATCCCCCGCAGGCTTTCCTGCGCGGCGCTCCAGACGGCTTGGGCGGTGACGGACATGTTGAGGCAAAAGGCGGACGATTCAGGGAAAACGGTCGGCTTTATTCAGAGGGGGGGCGTCACCCCTCCGTAACGCACCCTCGCAGAGGCATTTGCCCGGGGACAGCGGGCTTTTCCCACCGGTCGGACGCCGCCGGAACCGCCCGGATGCAGCCCCGGTAAAATCCATGCAAGCCACCCATTTTCAACGGGTTGCATCCATGCAATCGGGACAGCTGACGGGCGGTTTCCACGGTGATTCCTTTCCGGTGGCAGAGCGAGGACGCGAGGCTTGTAAGAGACGGTTCGGAGGCAAACTAGGCGAAAGTATTACGAGTTTCCCCCAAGTTATTCACAGGCGGAGCCGGGGGCCGGAATTGCTCGGTTTTTGGCAGTTTTACAGGCGCAAACACAGAGCCGGTTCCGGCGCGTCAAGCCGGAACTCAGACGGCGGATTCACCGCGCTCGTCGGTGCGGATGCGGATGGCCTCCTCGACGGAGGAAACGAAGACCTTGCCGTCCCCGATCTTGCCGGTTTTGGCGGCCTTGGTGATGGCGGCCACGGCCTTGGCGACGGCGCCGTCGGCGACGACGAGCTCGAGCTTGATCTTGGGCAGGAAGTCCACGGTGTATTCGCTGCCGCGGTAGATCTCCGTGTGGCCCTTCTGGCGTCCGAAGCCCTTCACCTCGACCACGGTCATGCCCTCGATGCCGGCTTCCTGGAGGGCGTCCTTCACGTCTTCGAGTTTGAACGGTTTGATGATGGCTTCGATTTTCTTCATGGCGGCGCGAATTGACTGCTCGCTTGTTAGGCCGCACGGCGGACGATGTAAAAGCGAAAGTGCATTCCGCACCCTCGATTCCCTCCGGTGAACCCGAGAATCAGCCGGATGCATTCCTGTTTCTTGCCCGTTGCCGCCTGCGGGACGGTGTGGAAGTTTCCGGCCGCCAACTTATGGCCCACGTAAAACTGCACATTCCCGGTCCGGTCGAAGTCAGCCCGAAGACCTTCGAGGCGCTCTGCCGCCCGATGATCGGACACCGCGGCCAGGGGTTCAAAGACCTCTACGCCAAACTCCAGCCCCAGCTCCAGACCCTGCTGTCCACCAAGCAGCTGGTCTACCTCTCGACCTCCTCCGCCTGGGGCGTGATGGAAGGCGCCATCCGCAATCTGGTCGCCAAGAAGGTGCTGAACTGCATGTGCGGCGCGTTTTCCGACAAGTGGCTCGACGTGTCGAAGCGCTGCGGCAAGGACGCCGAGGGCCTGCAGGTGCCGTGGGGTTCCCCCATCCGCGCCGAGCAGATCGATGCCAAGCTCGCGACCGGCCAGTTTGACGCGCTGACGCTCATCCACAACGAGACCAGCACCGGCACCATGAGCCCGCTGGCGGAGATTGCCGCGCTCAAGGCGAAGTATCCCGACGTGATGTTCATCGTGGACGCCGTGAGCTCCATGACGGCCGTGCCGCTGAACTTCGACGCGCTGGGCATTGACGTGCTGCTCGCCGGCACCCAAAAGGCCTTCGCGCTGCCACCCGGCCTCTCGGTGTTCGTCGCGTCGCCCGCCGCGCTGGCGAAGGCCGCGACGATTGCTGACCGCGGCTATTACTTCGACTTCGTGGAATTCGAGAAGAACGCCAAGGACAGCATGACGCCGAGCACGCCCAGCGTGTCGCACATCTACGCGCTGGCCTCCAAGGTGGACGACTTCTTCGCCGAAGGGCTCGAAGCCCGCTACGCCCGGCACCACCAGACCAACCAGATGCTGCGCGACTGGGGCACGAAGCACGGCTTCACGCTGTTCCCCGAGGCCGAATTCGGCTCCAAGACGCTGTGCTGCTTCAACAACGGCGCCAAACCGGGCGGCCGCGTGGTGGACGCCGCCAAACTGCAGAAGCTGATGAAGGACCAGGGCATCCTGATTGACGGCGGCTACGGCAAGATCAAGGGCACGACCTTCCGCATCTCGAACATGGGCGACGAAACGCCCGCGACGATGCAGGTGCTCATCGTCGCGCTGGACAAGGCGATGGCGCAGCTCTGAGCGCGTAGCGCAAAACGACTTAACGCGAACGGCTCCCGGGCAACCCTGGGAGCCGTTTTGTTGAGTCGAGTGGTTCAGCCTACCTTGGGTTCCGGGCCAGTAGCTGCCGCTCGTGCACAAGCAGGTAATACTCAAGCTCGCATTGAGAATGGCTCGGGGCGTTGACTTGCGTCCACAGCGCGCGGGTGGCTTCGACATCGTCCGCCTCCCAAGCGCGGACACCGGCGTAAAACAGGGCCATCCTCTGCTCAGCCTCAGATCGGCCCGCCGCTTGAACAGCAGGCAACTCCACCTCTTTGCGGAGCAGCCTTGCGAGCAGGGAGGGGAAAGTTGCTCCCATGACGGGTTGCCGTTTACGAAGCAGCTTTTCCAACAACTCCGTTGCCACCTCGTGCCGTTCTTCATCTTTCAGCCAGACTGACGCGAACCAAAGCAATAGGCCGCCTTGGAAGGTTCCAGTGCTCGAATAAGTGAAACGCCCCTTCAAAGCCTCTTCACATAACCGCGACCAAACCGTGGCTGCTCCGGACGTGTCGCCCACCAGCCACAGAGTGGCACCGAAACCGGCGAGTGAATCATCGGCGTAGACGCGCATTGGCATGCGGTAATCTAGAAGGTGGCGCATCGCGAAACCGCTGAGCGCGGCCTGAAGGTTGCCAGCCTCAATTGAGGCTTTGGGTTCTGGTGTTGCCCCAAACTCGCTCCAGTCTCGCACGGGCTTACGCATACGCTTGGCGGCTCAACGCTTCGCTGAAATTTTATCCTGCCCATCACCGCCACATCGAAAACCCGAACCGGATCGCGTCGCTGCGCAGGTCGTAGTCCAGCAGGCTTTCGCCGTAGCCAGTGAAGTATTGGACATGCAGGTAGCCGGCAAACACGCCGAACGGCAGCGATTTCAGCGGATACGACGCGTCCAGCGTCAGGCTGCCGCGATCCCAGTCCTCACCCACGCGGGCGTAGGCCGACAGCATCAGGTAATCCTGCCAGCCGGCCGTCACGCGCAGGTCCAGATTGCCGCGGTAACGCTCCACGGGATCGCCGATCGGCACGTTGGCCAGCGTGTGCCGGCCCTCGACGTCGCTCACATACACCCACGCCCGCGGCGCGATGGACACCTGGAAGTCTCCCGGCTGGCCGAACGTCACCCGCGGCCGCAGGTAGGCGAGGTTCAGGCTGCGCGAATCCACGCCGCCGCGGCCGTTGGACTCATGCTGCACGCCGGCTTCCAGGTCCCAGCGGATACTGCCGTTGCGTTCGCCCGCCTTGAACACGTCGCGCCACGCGTAGTGCAGCTCGGGCTTGTAGCTGGAGTCCTTGAACGGCGCGCTCTCCGCCTGCCAATCCCACAGCGAGGTCTGCGTGTAGGCGAAATACACCTTGCCCAGCGGCGGCAGGTGGTTCGGCACCCAGCCGTCCTCGTGGAACAGCCGGTAGCGCAGGCTGAACTGAAACTTCGCGTTCGGCTGGTCGAAGCCCGCGATGAAGTAGTTGGGCTCGTAGGGCTCGAAGTGCGCCTTGAAGAAGCGCAGCGCGGCGGATTCCTCATGCACGCTGGGGCCGCGCTCCGGCGTCGGGTCCACGGTCGTCGCGCCGCCGCCCGCGACCGCGGTGACGGGTGAGGCGGGTTCCGGCAGCGCGGACCCGGGCAACACCACGCGCGAACTGCCAAAGGCCACTTCCAGCGGTCCGTGCGTCAGCTCCGGCATCTGGCCCACATATTCGCGCCGGACGAAGCCGCCGGCAGGCAGTTCGACGCGACCGGGAGCGGAATTGGTCAGCCAGGCCGGCGCGGTCCAGGACTTGCCAGTCAGCACGGTCTCGATTCGCGGGGTGAACTCGAAGCTCACGGGCTGTCCGCCGTCGTTCAACGCCACAAGCCAGACGCGGACCTCGCGATCTTTCACCGCACCGGCCGGTGCCGACAGCACGATGCTGACCTCGGCCCGGGCCGGCAGAAGCAGGGCGGACAGGGAGATTCCGGTGAACACGCGGCGGAGAAAACGGTCTGGTTTCATGACTTGGCCGCCGACAAATGACCGGAACCGCCGATTCGGGAAAGGCCGAAGCGGCGCAAGTCCGGTCCAGTGTGCGCCAAGCGGCGTGGAGCGGGAACGGGGCCGGCTCCACGAAGGTCACCCCGGCAGACGAGTTCGTGACGAGCGGCTCGGCGAACAATTTTCAGACATGAAACCGAACATTGGCATTTCCGACCGGGCAATCCGCCTCTTCATCGGCCTGACCATCCTGGGTCTGGGCATCGCCCTGAACAGCCCGTGGGGCATGATCGGCGTGATCCCGATCATCACGGCCGGCATCGGGTTCTGCCCGCTGTATTGCCCGCTCAAGATCAACACGACCGAGAATCCAAACGGACACTGAATCCCCTTTCGCCAGCATGACTGGCATCCCTTTGGCCGACGCGATCTTCAGGTAGAACCACGTCGGTCCGGCAGCGCGGGCCCGGCTCCCTACTCCTCCCTCCCAAACCGGCTCGCGCTGCCCCCTTTTCCGCCCTAGCGTTTTGCGCGTTGACGTCCGATTCCGCCAACGCCGCCACGTTTGCCGCCCGCCGGCTTCACTGGGAGCAACACCTTCGCCGGATCGCCGATCCGCAGGCCCGCTTCGGCCAGCTCGTCGAACACGCCCGCCGGCGGCCACCCCTGCCTGAGTCACTCCGGCGCGAGGAGTTCCGCGTCTCCGGCTGCCAGGTCCGCCTCTGGCTGGTCCCCGAGTTCGTGGACGGCCATTGCCGCTTCCAGACCGACTCCGACGCGGTGACCCTGCGGGCCTTCGTCGGCCTCCTGTGCGAACTCGCCACGGAGCTTCCGCCGGCCGAGGCCGCGCAGGTGGACGGCCGATGGCTGGAGGAACTCGGCTTGCTCCGCCAGCTCGCCGAAAGCCGCCGCGCGACGATCCTCCGGGTGGCCGAACAGATGCGCGCCTTCGCGCTCCAGCAGGTCGCCGCGCCCCCGCCATGAATGCGCCCGCGCGGTTTTTCGACGCCCACAACCACCTGCAGGACGACCGGTTCGCGGGCCAGCAGGAAACGATTCTGCGGGCCGCTGCCGCAGCCGGAATCGCCGGGATGGTCGTGAACGGCGCCTGCGAGTCGGACTGGCCCGCGGTTTCCGAACTGGCGGCCCGCCATCCGGGCCTGGTGTTGCCCAGCTTCGGCTGGCACCCGTGGTATCTCGACGAGCGCGGACCGGATTGGGAAACCGCCCTGGAGCAGCGCCTGGAGCAGCATCCTGAAGCCTGCGTCGGCGAGATCGGCCTGGACCGCTGGATGCTCGACAACCCCGGCCGTTGGCGGTCGCTGCTGGCGGACGCCGGTCAGAACAAGTCGGAGCCGCCCTCGTTCGCCGTGCAGGAAGCGGCCTTCACCGCTCAGCTCCGGCTGGCCGCCCGGATGAACCGACCCGCCAACATCCACTGCCTCCAGGCCTTTGGACGGCTCCGGGAACTGCTGGTCACCACGCCGCGCCCCGACCGCGGTTTTCTCCTGCACAGCTACGGCGGTCCAGCCGAACTGGTGCCGGTCTTCGCCCGCATGGGTGCCTATTTCAGCTTCCCGGGATATTTCCTGCACGAGCGGAAAGCCAAACAGCGCGACGTGTTCCGATCCGTCCCGCCTGAGCGGCTCTTGGTCGAAACCGACGCGCCGGACCAGATGCCCCCGGAGTCCGCCGTCATCCATCCGCTGGCCGGCCCTGCCGGCCGGCCGCTGAATCACCCCGCCAATTTGCCGGCGATCTGCCGGAACCTCGCAGAGTTCCTTGGGCTGCCGGAGGAATCCTTGGCCGCGCAGGTCGCGCAGAATTTCGCGCGGCTGTTCGGACGCTGACCGGCTGATCGCAGCGGCAACGGTCTCCCGGGACGATTGCCGCTTGCCGGCTTCGGTCGGCGACCGCTTTCCTCGCGCCATGCGGTCCTGGCTTTTCGTGTTCGGCTTGTGGGGCAGCCTGATGACCGGTTGCGTGAACCGGCCATCAGGACCGCTTCCCCTGGAGCCCGCGCTGATGGCTGCCGGTCCCGCGGTCCGCACGGTCCTCGCCGCGGCGGAATCGCGCCGCGTGCAGTTGCTGGTGTCCGAGGTCGTCACCCGGCAGGGTGCCCCGGACCGGCTGGTGCGGCACGGCTTCCGGGTGGACGCGGAATACTTCTACCCCGCCAGCAGCATCAAGCTGTGCGCCGCCGTGGCCGCCTTGCAGGAAGTGCAGCGGCTGGAAACCGAGCATGGCGTCAAGGGACTGGCCGAGGCGCCGCTGACGATTGAACCGCTGTTTCCGGGAGACGCGCGGCAGACCAACGCGCCGGATCACCTTGCCAACGGCCGGATCACGGTTGCTCACGAAGTCCGGAAGCTCGCGCTGGTTTCCGACAACCAGGCCTTCAACCGCCTCTACGATCTCGTCGGTCATGAACCGCTCAACCGGGCCATGCACTCGTTGGGCCTGACTTCGGTGGTCATCAACCACCGGCTTTCGGACCCGCGGACGGTGCCGGACCCGCGCGCCAGCGCCGCCGTCACCTTCGCCCTGCCCGATGGCCACACCGTGGCCGTCCCGGCCCGGCACAGTTCCCTGCTCCTCAGCAACTCGGCGCCCCGCCGACTGATCGGCGACGCGTTCCTGCGTGGTGATGAGTTGGTGCGCGAGCCGATGGATTTCACCGGCCGCAACGGCATATCGCTCGTGGACCTCCAGAATCTGCTGATCAAGGTCGTCCGGCCGGACCTCGCCTTGCCGGGCGCACCGTTGGAACTGTCCGCGGCGCATCGTCGGCTGCTGCTCGGGGCGATGACCGTCTATCCACGCGAGTCCGCCGACCCAACGTATCCGGCGGCGGAGTTTCCCGACGACTACTGCAAGTTCCTGCTGCCGGGCGTGCGCCGGGTGTTTCCCGATACCGCCCCCGGAAGCCGAGTGGAGATCATCGGCAAGATCGGCCGCGCCTACGGGTTTTCGGTCGAGAACAGCTGCCTGCGAAATCCGGACAATGGCCGCACGGTGTTCGTGACCGCGGTGATCTACACCAACGACGACGGGGTGCTGAACGACGACCGCTACGAATATGCCACCGTCGCGGATCCGTTCTTTGCCGACCTGGGCGATTGGGTCGCCCGGCGGTGGCTGGCTCACTGAACCGGCATCCGGGACTGGCACGCGCTGAACCGTTGCGCCAGTTTCCGGTCAGACGCGTCAGCGATGGACGAACGTGAACCAGAACTTTCCGCCGGCCCGCAACGCCGGGTGCAACGGGGCCGGACCCTGTTTGAGCCGCTGTTCGCCGCCACCGGCCGGCTGCTGGTGTTCCTGCCCGTGTTCGCCAGCGGGGTGCTCGCCATGTGGATCAGCCGGCGGGCGGAAATGGATCCTTGGGTGGCGTTGCGAAACACGTCCTTGGCCACGGGAGTCCATGGCGGGCTGGTGATCCTGCATTTCCTCCGCACGCAGCACGTCTGGCGCTGGGTGGGCGTGGCCGAGCTCCTCGTGGCACTGGTGTTCGCCATTCTGGTCGCCCTCCGGTTCGTGACCGGCGGCGCGATCAACATGTGACCGAACCCGCGTCCGCCGGACCTCAATGGTCCATGTCGCGGGTCCAGTAGAGCATGCGTCCGCAGTTGATGCAGGAGACGATCTCGGACTGGGCCTTGGCGGTGACGACCGCCTGGGTGGGCAGCTTCATGTGGCAGCCGCCGCAGATGCTGCCCTTGACCCCGACCACGACATTGTCGCCCTTGCGTTCCAGCAGCCGCTCGTAGCGGGCCAGGCTGGACTCATCCACCTTGGCCGCCTGCGTGGCGCGTTCCGCCGCCACGCCGTCGAATTCGCGTTTCAGGTTAGCCTCCCGGGCGTCGAGATCGGCCAGCTGCTTGTCGGACTCCGCCTTCTGCCCCGCGGCGACCTTGGCGGCGGCGTCAATCTCAGCGGCGACCTTCTCGGCCTGCTCCATCAGGACGATTTCCTGGTCCTCCAGCGCGTGGATCTCGTTGCGGGTGGTGTCGATCTGATGGGTGAACGCCTTGTATTGGTCGTTGCTCTTCGTGGCTCCCTGCTGGGTTTCGATCTTGCGGATGAATTCCTCCTTGGACTGGACCTCCAGTTCGAGCTTCTTGCGGTCGCTCTCGATCTGCCGGCCCCGCTGTTTCACCACGTCAAACGCCACTTGGGTCTGGGCCGCCTTGTCCTGCAGCCGCTTCCGCTGGATGGGAGTTTCGGCGAGTTCCGCCTTCAGACGCAGAAGCTTGCGGTCGCGGTCTTGGAGGATCAGCAACTGCTCGATGACGGGAAGCATGGGCGGACGCTATCGGCGCCAAGGGTGGCGGGTCAACGCCGGGACCCAATGAACTTGGGCGACCTCAGCCGGGGGATTGCCAGGACGGGAACAAACGCGCTTGCTCGGGCCGGCGCGAACGCCACCCACCGTTCGCCGGAGCCTCCTCATGCCAGGTTTGAATTGTCCGTGTCGCCTCGTCCGCCGTTAGGCCGGAGCGTTGGGATTACTGCTGTTTTTCCTCAGCATCGGAACGTCAAGCTCACGCCGAGCCCAGGCCGACCGGCGAGCCAATGTGCGGACTGCCGGAGCGCAGGCGGTTTGGTGGGCCCAACAGGACTCGAACCTGTAACCAAGGGATTATGAGTCCCCTGCTCTGACCATTGAGCTATGGGCCCGACCCGTTCAAAACGAGAAGGTTGCAGCCGTGGGAAACCGCGAGATTCTACGCTCTTCGCCGGCTATCTGATGCTGGGCAGTTGGCGTCACCGTATCCAACCGACCATCCGACGGGTATTTCGCCCGCGCATGGTTGGGGGGCAAGCGGATTCGCCGGCGACTCGCCAACTGTGGCCGCGGCATCACCGTGACGCCGCGACTATTCCGGATATGACTGCGGGGACTGGTGCTCCGGTTCGACGATTGGGTTCCCGAGCTTAAACCGGTTCCGCAGCGCAGAACTTTTGCTCCCACGGGTTCCGCATGGCATGAGTCAGCACGAATGAGTGAGACACTGCGGATTTGGGGAATCACCGCGCTGCTGACCGCCGTCTCGTCGGTTGTGAGTCAGGGGGCGGTTCAGGTGCTGAGTGAACGCATCGAGAGCGATGTGGCCACGGGAGCATTCGCCTTCCGGCAGGTGCCGGCGCCCGTGAGGCTGGATGCCGCCGAGAAAGCCACCTTCACGCTGGTGGACGGCCAACGGGACATCAACGGGGGCGAACTGACGAAGCTGACTGATGGCCGGCTTCCCCAGCAGGAGGACCAACCGGCGGAGAACTTCTTCTTTCGGGCGGGTTCAGCCGGCGGACGCCTCGTTGCCGATTTGGGTGACGTCGTCGCCCTGCGGCAGATCAACACCTACTCCTGGCATCCGGGCAGTCGTGGACCGCAGGTTTACCGGCTGTATGCCAGTGACGGCCAGGCGCCGGGCTTCCAGGCGCAGCCCCAACGCGGCACCGATCCCGAAACCTGCGGCTGGAAAATGCTCACTGCCGTGGACACCCGCCCCAAAGACGGCGAAGCCGGAGGGCAACACGGTGTCAGCATCCGGGAATCCGAGGGCAGTCTGGGCCGCCTCCGTTTCCTGCTCTTCGACATCGCCCGCACCTCTGGCGATGATCCCTTCGGCCAGACCTTCTTCGGGGAAATTGATGTGATCGGCATGGATTCGGTCGCCGTTCCCATCCAGTCAGAGGCGCCGCCACCCATCACCAGGAGTTTCGTGGCCGACGGCGGGCGGTATCACTTCACCCTCGATACCACTGTGGCTCCGGACCTGACGGAGTGGGCCGACCAGAAGCTGCGTCCGGTGGTGCAGGACTGGTATCCCAAGATCGTCGCCCTGCTCCCCAGCGATGGCTTCACCGCCCGCACCAACGTCACCATCCGTTTCCGCAATGACATGGGGGGAACACCGGCCTCGGCCGGCGGACGGTTCGTGAACTGCAATGCCGGCTGGTTCCGCCGGGAACTTCAGCGGGAGGCACTCGGTTCCGTGGTGCACGAACTGGTCCATATCGTTCAGAGCTATGGCGGCGGACGACGCGGCGGTCCCAACGGCACACGGATGCCGGGCTGGCTCGTCGAGGGCATTCCCGACTACATCCGCTGGTTTCTCTATGAGCCGCAAACGAAGGGAGCGGAGATCACCGCGCGCAATCTGGACCGGGCCCGTCACGATGCGAGCTACCGGATCAGCGCCAACTTTCTCGACTGGGTCACCACGAACCACGACCCAAAACTCGTGCAGAAACTCAATGCCGCCGGCAGGGCTGGGGCCTATCGGGAAGAGCTGTGGAAAGGCGCCACCGGCAAAACCGTTGAGGAATTGGGAACCGAGTGGAGGCGATTCCACGAGCAGCGCCTACGGCCACCGGAAGCCTCCAAAGACTGAATCACTTCGTCCGGTTCCGGATACGCGCCCGCGCCACTCAAGGTTTCGGCCGGTTCCGATACTTGTCGTAGAGACGGGTGTGGCGCGATTCGAGGCTGACTTCCTGGCCAGCGATCCACAGGCGTTTCACCTGCGTGCGGATGTCCAAGATGTCGCCGTCGGCCACGAAGAAACTGGCCTCCTTGCCGGCTTCCAGCGAACCGAGTCGGTCCGCCACACCGAGGGCTTCGGCGGGATACAGGGTCAGTCCGCGCCACGCCTCCTCGCGGGGTAGGCCGAAGGCCATCGCCTGGGCGGCGGCGTAGGGCACGTTGCGGACGTTGGACGCCCCGAAGCGGTCCGTGCCGTCGGTGAACGAGACCTTCACGCCGGCGCGGGCCAGAATCGAAGGCGCGACGTAGTGGACGTCGTAGGGATCGGTGTCGCGCGCGGGCTGGGTGAAGACGTGCTCGAACAGCACCGGAATCCTGTTCGTGGCCAGCAGGTCGGCGACGCGCCAGGCGTCGCGGCCACCGGCTAGCGCGGCCTTGATCTTGCGCTTGGCGACCCATTCGACCGCGGAACGGATCTGGCGGACTTCGTCGGCATGGACGTTCAGCGGCACCTCGCCACGGACGACCGGCAGCATCGCCTCCCACGCGGGCACGGCTTTGAAGGCGTTGGTATCCTTCACGGCGGCCTTCGCCTTGGCATAGGCCTCAGCCTCGTTGAAGAACTCGTCGAGCTCGCGGAGCTTTTTGTCGCGGGCCTTGTTCTGGTCTTCGAGGGACTTCCAGTTCGCCGGATTGCTGGCGCGTTCCTTGGGCGTGGTGTCGAGCGCGAAGGACGGCCAGAAGACGTGCAACGCCGCGGCGCGTTTGACGGCGAGATCCTCGATCGTCCAACCGGCGAGCGCTATGACGGCGGACTGGCCGCTGACGACGCCCCCGAGCGGGATCGGCTGGGCGTGCGTGTAGCCGTTGGCGCGGGCGACCGGCAGGAGTTCGGAATCGGGATTTACCGAGACCCACGACAGCACGTCGGGATGGAAATCGCCGGACTCGGTGGTGTCGCGGGTGGCGCGCACGCCGTCGATTTCCTGCAAGCCGAGCACTGTCATCGGCGCGATCAGGCCGGGAAAGACGTGCTGGCCCTTCAGGTCGAGCGTCTGGTCGGCGGCCTCCGTGATGGTCTGTCCGACCGCGGCGATCTTGCCGTCGCGCACAAGCAACGAGGCATTGGTCAGCGTCGGCCCGGAGACGGTGTGGAGGATGCCGCCGGTGAGGAGGAGGGAGGCGGCCTGAAGCGACACGGCGGCAGCGACGCTGAATCCTCCGACGAGCAAGCTGCGACAGACGGGCGGGCGAAGTGTTTTCAACATGGGAAACAGATGGATGGAAGCCCGCCCTCACCCCGGCCCTCTCCCCCGCGGAGAGGGAGAAGCGATTCGAAGCGCCGCGTTGTTCGATGGCTGGTTTCGCCAGGGCAGGTGTGGGTTGAACGAACAGAAAAGGAACGGCCGGACCGATGACTCGGCAAACGATTCGCTGAATCGAAGTCCGTCGCGATGGACCGAAGAAACGCGTCGAGACATTCCCCCGCTCCCCGGGGGAGAGGGCCGGGGTGAGGGCGGGCGTAGTTCAATTTCGTTTCCACGGCTCAGTCCTTCCTCGGCATCTCGCAGTCCTGGCAGTTCATCACGCCGAGGTGGAAGGCGTG
>CAIWAH010000041.1 GCA_903910585.1 uncultured Verrucomicrobiota bacterium | reverse complement strand
CGCCGGCCTCGACAAAGACCCGCAGACTTTTGCCGGCGTTCTCGGCATCGCTGGCGAGCATGGAGGCGATCTGGCGGGCCGCGCTTTCGGTCAGGGTGACCACGGCGTCGGTGGCGGGAGCGGTGGCGGTTTCACTCATGGTGGGGTCACGCTAGGGGGCCTCCCCGCGGGTGTCAAACGGGCGCATTCGGGGTGCCTCGCCGGTCATCACTTTGGCGCTCGCCGTGGCGATGGATCGGGCCATTGTCTTCGGCGTGTTCGCCACCCCGTGCCACTGCTCCCGCCGGCATTTCCTGAGCCGGATGGGCACGGGCTTTGGCGCGCTCGCGTTCAGTGCCCTGGCCGCGATGGAATCCCGGGCGGCCAACCTGAACCGCGCGGTGGACCCGCTAAATCCCTTCGCTCCGCGCCGGCCCGATTTCCGGCCGCGGGCGAAGTCCGTGATCTTCCTGTTCATGGTTGGCGGGCCGTCGCCGGTGGACACCTTCGACTACAAGCCCACGCTGCAGAGGCTTGCGGGCAAACCCGTGCCGGAATCCATCCGCAAGGCGGTCGAGGCCACGCGGTTCGCCAACGTGTTTCACGGTTGCAAGGACGAGCTGATGGCGAGTCCGTTTCAATGGGCGCAACACGGGCAGTCAGGCATGTGGGTGAGCGAGCTCATGCCCCACGTTGCCCGGCACGTGGATGACCTGTGCTTCATCCACTCGCTGCAGGCCGATTCCAACAACCACGCTCCGGCAAGCTATCAGCTGCATACGGGCGACATCCGGCCCGGCAAGGCCAGCCTCGGGTCCTGGGTCACCTACGGGCTCGGTTCCGAAAACCGGGACCTGCCCGGCTATGTGACGCTGTTTGATGCCGGGCCGCTGGGCGGAGCCGCGAATTATTCCAATGGCTTTCTGCCCGCCGCCTTCCAGCCCACGCGCCTGCGGGACACCGGCACCCCGGTGCTCGACCTGCTGCCGCCGGATGAGTTCGCCGCCGGCCAGCGCGATTCCCTCGATCTCATCCGCGAGCTGAACCTGCGGCACCGGGAGTCCCGGCCGGGCTTCACCGAACTGGAGGCGCGCATCGCGAGCTACGAGCTTGCCTACCGCATGCAGTCCGCTGCTCTCGAGGTGGGCGACGTCGAACGCGAATCCGTCCCGCTCCGCCGCTGCTACGGGCTGGAACATGCCGACCGCCGCACCCAGGCGTTCGGCCGGAAATGCCTGCTCGCCCGCCGCCTGGTGGAGCGGGGCGTGCGCTTCGTCCAGGTTTACGACATGCCGGACAAGGACGGCTGGGACGCGCACGACCGCCTCGTGAAGAACCATGAGCCGCGCGCCCGCTGGACCGATCAGCCGGTGGCGGCCCTGCTGGCAGACCTCAAACAGCGCGGCCTGCTCGACGAAACCCTCGTGATCTGGGCCAGCGAGTTCGGCCGCACGCCCATGATGCAGGGCGACCACGGCCGGCAGCACAATGCGGCCGGATTTACGCTGTGGCTTGCCGGAGGCGGTGTGCGTCCCGGGATCCGCATCGGGGCGACCGATGAAATCGGCCTGCTCGCCACGGAACAGCCGTTCCAGATGAAAGACCTCCACGCCACCATCCTCACGGCCCTCGGATTGGAGCATGAGGCGCTGTTCTTCGAGGTGAACGCCCGTCAGGAACGGCTGACCGGCATCGCCGGCGGCGCCCGAATCATTCCCGGCGTGCTCGGCTGAAGCGGCCGGCCGGCTTACCCCCAGATGTTCCGGTCGAGCGAGCGGTATTGCACCGCCTCGAAGACGTGCTCGTGCGTGATGACGTCGCTGCCGGCGAGGTCTGCGATGGTGCGGGAGACCTTGAGGATGCGGTCGTAGGCGCGCGCGGAGAGGTTCAGCTCGGTCATCGCGTTCTTCAGCATCTGGAGCGTCAGCTCATCAAGCTGCACGAACTGCTTCAGTTCGCGCGAACCCATGCGGGCGTTGCAGGTGACGGGACGGCCCACGAAACGCGCCCTTTGCCGTTCGCGGGCGGCGATCACCCGGGCGCGGATGTCGGCGCTGGATTCGCCCGCCGCGGCGTTGGTCATCTGGGCGAACTTTACCTGCGGCACCTCGACATGGATGTCGATCCGGTCGAGCAACGGGCCGGAGATGCGCCCGAGATAGGCCTGGATCTCCCGGGGAGAGCATTTGCTCTCCTGCGGCATCTTGCCGTCCGGTGTCGGGTTCATCGCGGCCACGAGCATGAACTGGCTCGGAAAGGTCATCGTGCCGGCCGCACGCGAAATGGTAACGCGGCCTTCCTCCAGCGGCTGGCGCATGGTTTCCAGCACGCTGCGTTTGAACTCCGGCAATTCGTCGAGGAACAGCACGCCGTGATGGGCCAGCGAGATTTCGCCGGGCGTGGGATTGATGTTGCCGCCGAGCAGGCCGGCGTCGCTGGCGGTGTGGTGCGGAGCGCGGAATGGCCGCTGGGTCACCAGCGCCTGTCCGGGCGCGAGCTGGCCGACAATGCTGTGGATCTTCGTCGTCTCCAGCGCCTCCTCCAGCGTGAGCGGCGGCAAAATGGTCGCGAGGCGTTTCGCGAGCATGGACTTGCCGGTGCCCGGCGGGCCGATGAGTAACAGGTTATGCCCGCCCGCCGCGGCGACTTCGAGGGCGCGCTTCACGGATTCCTGGCCCTTCACATCGGCCATGTCCACGTCGTCGGGCGGCGGTTGGTTGAAGAGTGCGGTGGTGTCCACGCGCAGCGGCGCGATCTGCACCTGGCCTTCGAGGAAGAGCGCGGCCTCGCGGAGATTCTGGACTGGAATCACGTCGAGGCCGTCCACGACGGCGGCCTCGGCGGCGTTGTCGCGGGGGACGAGAATGCCGCGGAGCCCTTCCTGCTTGGCCCGGATCGCGATGGGCAGAGCGCCCTTCACGGTGCGAACGGCGCCGGTGAGCGCCAGTTCACCGACAATCGCGTAGTTCTTGAGCGCGACGGGTTCGATCTGCTCGGTGGCCGCGAGGGTGCCGAGGGCGATGGGCAGATCGAAGCTGGGGCCTTCCTTGCGGACGTCGGCCGGGGCGAGGTTGACCGTCACGCGGCCCATCGGAAACCGGAACCCGGAGTTCGTGAGCGCGGTCATCACCCGGTCGCGGGACTCCTTCACGGCGGCGTCCGGCAGCCCGACGACGACGATGTTGGTCTGGCCGAAGTTGGAATCCACCTCCACCTCGATGGGGAAGGCCTCGATGCCCTGCACGGCGGCGGAGTTGACTTGGGCGAGCACGTGCGGAGCGTGCGAGCGGGGACGGAAAGGGGTCAAGCCTGCGGCCGACCCGGCGACGGCTGCGCGCATCGCCTCATTCGTTCGCCCGGCGACTTGGGGTCATTCGGGACGCGTTCCCAAGGAGTCGCTTATCCGGGGCCGGGACGCCTGAATCCTGAAGGTGCGGCGGGCGTTCCGTTTGCCATGGCGAAAGTCCAACTCCCCGCCGGTTCAGAATTCGTAGCCGGCCTTGAGGAAATACTGCCGTCCCTTGGCGGGCAGGGGAGCGGCGCCGCCGGCGTAGGGCTGCGGGATGACGAGGTTTTCGTCCAGCACGTTGGCGACACCGAGTCCGAAGCGAACCCGGCGCCACCGGGCTTCGACGTAGGTGTTGAGCTGGAATTCCGTGTCGAGGTCCGCCGGAACCAGTTCTGGAAATCGGATGGCCGCACGCGGGCCAAGGATCGCACCGTTCAAATTCCAGTCGAGCCACGGCCGGAGCTGGGCGGTGAAGCTGAAAGTGAGTTTGTGCGCCGGCGTGCCCAGAAAACGGT
This sequence comes from uncultured Verrucomicrobiota bacterium, assembly GCA_903910585.1. Taxonomy (GTDB): domain Bacteria; phylum Verrucomicrobiota; class Verrucomicrobiia; order Limisphaerales; family UBA9464; genus CAIWAH01. The sequence continues at coordinate 3,657 of CAIWAH010000041.1, read as the reverse complement.
CCGGGTCGCCGCTCTGGTAGAGCGCCACGTCGTTGTCCGTGGCCAGATACCAGGAGTGTCCCAGGCTAGCCTGCCAGCGTTCCTGGCGCACCCGCAGCTCGACCTCCGTGCCGAAGGAGCCCACGCGGCGGTCGTTGAAGTAGCCGTCCAGCACCGCGCTGTAGATGAGCGGATCGTCAATGCGCAGGCTGAAGACGTTGCCCACCAGGGTCACACCGCCGGGGAACTCGTAGCCTGCCTCCAACTCATAGGTGGTCGTCGTTTCGGGCAGCAGCGCGGGCACCACCGCGTCGGCGATCACCCCGATGTTCGGCGTCCGGTAAGCCTGGGCGAACAGCGCCTTGAGATGGAAGCGATCCCAGGCTCGGGTGAGGGCGACCCGCGGAACGAACTGCCCGCCCACCAGGCTGTGGTGTTCGAATCGCCCGCCGGCCGAAACATTTACCCAGCGCGAGTCGAGGTCCACCTGGGCGTAAGCCGCCCAAGTGTCGTAACTGACCTCTGCTTCCCCGCCCAACAGCGTGCTCGCGTTCAGCCCATAGTAGGCCGCGTCGAAGGCCTCGGCCGCATCATGCTGGTAACGGCCGCCCACCAGCAGATTTGCCGGCTCCCCCAGCCCGATGACGGTCGGCACATCCACCGACCAGCGGTCCGCTCCGACCTCGTAGCCTCCGGCGGGACCGGTAACCTGCCAGGGAGTTTGACGCCGGTAGCGAACGGTGGGCGTTACCTCGACGCCTTCGGCCGGCTGCAAACGCCATTCTCCCTGCAGCAGCAGCGACTCGAATCCCATCCGGTTCGGTGCGGCCAGCAGGTCACCATAGTCCACCAAATCTTCATACTCGTAGCGGTCGTAGATCAGCCGCACGTCCAGGCCCTTCCAGCCCAATCCGAGGTTGACGTTCCACGGCGTCAGGTCCGAGACCCGTGCCAGCGTGGCCTGGTCGCCCTCGAGGTCGGTGAACGTGCCGTCGGAGCGGAAATTCTGTGCGTGATACGCTGTGGCCGAGAGCCGCCAATCAGCAAGTTCGTAACCCACACCGGCGTTGAAGGACTGGCCGACCCGGGTCGCCGTGGTTTCGGGCGTCAGCACTGCGTAGCCGCCGTTCAGCTTCGAACCCCGCGTGGTGACCCGGATAACTGCCAGTTCCGCCGTGCCCCCGTAACGCACCGAACCGGGGCCGCGGATGATCTCCACCTGCTCGATCTGCTCGGCCGAAAGGTGGCCGCCCAGTTGGATCGTGCCATAGAGCGACTCGTTGAACTCGATCCCGTCCACGATCAGCTGCGTCTTCCCCTCGTGGGCCCACAGCCCGCGGAAGGTCGGCCCGATGACCGACTGCACATCGTGCCCGAGACCGAAGCCCGGCACGGCCACCATCAGTTCGGCCAGGTCGCGCGCTCCCCGGGCACGGATTTCCTCCCGTCCCAGCACGGTCACGATGCCCGGCTGCTCCCGGATCGGGCGTGCCTCGATGGACGAGATGGACGTGGTGACCTGGACTTCCTGAAGTTCGCGCAGGCTCAGCCGCCTCAGCTCCTCAATGCTGGCGTGCTCGGCTGCCGAGGCAGGACAGCAGGACAACAGCATGGGCCCGGTCCAACGACGGACCCATCGGGAAAGCTCCTTGCCGGCGGTAAACCGCCGGCCTTCACCGGTTGGAGCACAACGAAGCATCACTCCCTCATCGGCCGGCTTTCGCCGGGCTTTACCGTCCAATGACAATCGCGGCCGGCCCGGGTGTTCGACCGGACTACGTAGGACTACGTATTCCCCTCCCGTGGTCGGCTGCGGCTCACTTGCGGAACCTGCTCAAGGATTGGTCGCCATCATGAATCTGAAATCCGTTTCGGCCCGCACCTGGGGTGCGGTGGCCGCCGTTTTGTCACTGGGGGTTGGGTCGCTGTTTGGAGCTTTGCCCACGGCCCGGGACACCTCCTTCCAGACGCTGCCCATGAACGGGCTGCCGAACTCCTCGGTTTTGCTGCCCAACGGCAAGATCATCATCGGCGGCAACTTCCAGACCATCGGCGGCGAATCCCGGCCGGCGCTGGCCCGCCTGAACGCCGACGGCACGCTGGACAACACGTTCGTGCCGCCACTGGCCGGACCGGGCATCTGGGGCAAGCCGACGGTCTATGACGTCGTGGTGGCCGCCGACGGCAAAATCATCGCCGCCGGAACGCGGGCTTTCCAGACGACCGGCGCGGTGCTGCGGACGAACATCATCCGGTTCAACGCCGACGGGTCGGTGGATGCGTCGTGGAATGCCGGGGAAATCCAGCCGTTCAAGGGGCTGGCGGTGCAGCCCGACGGCAAGGTGATCTACTCGACCTTCCTGCTGGACCGCGGCCTGTTCGGCCCGGCGCGGCTTAATGCCAACGGGACGCCGGACGCCAGTTTCAACTACGTCCGGGGAATCGTGTCCGGGCTCGGCTGCATCCAGTTCCATGTGCAGCCGGGGGGCATGATCCTCGGTCTGGCGGGAGACAACGATCCCAACCGCAATGGCAATCAACAGGTGTTCCGGCTCGATGCCACCGGGATGGAGGACTTCAATTTCAAGTTCACGCTGCCGCCCTACAACATCCTCGACGACACCCGACTGGCGGTGGATGCGAATGGCCGGATCGTGGTGGCGGTGGGCGACAGTTTCCCGCCGATCATCTTCCGGCCGCCGGCATCGCTGACCGCCGACTTCGGCTAGAGCACGAATCTGTCGGCCGGCTTCAACGGGGAAGCGCCGATCACGGTGTATTGGCTGCACGCCGGCACCAACGTGCTGCAATCCTTGGGTCGCCCGGGCCAGACCTATCCGTCGCTCGATGCGCCGGCGACGAACAGCTTCGCCCTGCCGGTGCTGGATTCGACCGCCGGCGACTACCAGTTCGTGGCCAGCAACCGCTGGGGCGCAGTCACCAGCGCGGTCGCCACTGTCACGGCCCGGCCGCTGCCGCCGGCCACGGTTACCCGGGATCTCGCGGACGTCACCGTCGGGATCGGCGAGTTCAACACCGTCGGGCTCCGTAGCGGCCTGGTGATTACCAACTGCTGCGGCCAGACCGAGACGACCCATGTGCTGGAGCTCAATCCGGGCAGCGTGATCCCGCCCTTCACGGCGAACGGTCCGTGGCACCTCGCGGTTGGCGCCAGCAACCGCTTCCATGTCGGGGCGCAAAACGGCGTTGCTGGCACGAGCGGAACCTGGGGCTTCTCCCCGGGCAGCGTCGGATTCACCGGCCTCGAACTCACCAACTTCCCGACCGCAGGAATCGTCTCCCACATGGAGCTGTTCGACGACGGCCGCTACGGGGTGATTTCCCTGAGCGGGGCTGCTGGCAGCGGCTCGGAGTCGGGAACGTTCCGCGTCCTCGGAGCCCGGCGGCCGGCGACCAATGTGCTGTCGTTCGACCTCGTCAGCAGCAACAGCGTGCAGGTGGCCTGGTTCAAGGACGGCCAGCCGGTGAGCCTGAACACGGGCCGCATCACCATGCTGAACGAGAGTTTAGGGGTTTCGCCGACGCCGACCGGCGTGAGCCAGCGGGTTCGCCTTACGGTTTCCGATGTCGTGGCGGCCGACGCCGGCCGCTACCGGGCCGTGATCACCAATCTCGTCCGCAATCCCGATACCAGCTTTGGCCAGCCGCCCTATCTGG
>CAIWAH010000040.1 GCA_903910585.1 uncultured Verrucomicrobiota bacterium | reverse complement strand
TCCCGGCGGAAACGACCGAGGGCATGGCGGACGAGCAGTTTGTCCGCAACGTCGTGGACATCCTCTACCGGACCCGGGCGAAGGAAGCCGCCTGAGCGGATGACGCTCAGCGAAGCTCGCCGGATTGCGCGGGGCGCAGGCGAACGATGGTGGCTCCATGGCCACCGAAGGCGGGCGTCGCCCGTGCGAACGATTCCACCCAGTCCAATCGCCCGAGGATTGCGTGAACCGAACGGGCCACTTCTCCGCGGCCTTTGCCATGAATCACCCGGACCTCCCGGCGTCCCTGAGTCCGGCACTCCGCCAGGTAGGCCGGCACCAGCCGCCCGAGTTCTTCCGGCCGGAACGGATGCAGGTCCAGTTCATCCGTCACGGGAAGTTCAACCGGGCCGGCCGGTGATTCGGAGTCCATGGTGAAGGCTGGACCGATCCGGCCTCCTTTTCCAGCGGCTTGCACCGCACGCCGGCCGCCGGAACTCTCCGGCCGTTGCAAGCGCTTACCGTCATGCTGGTGGCCGGTGATCCCAGCGGGGATCTCCTGGCGGCCGAACTGGCCCGCGAACTGGCCCGGCGCGCGGGACCATTCCGGCCGCGGTTCCTGGGCGCCGGCGGTCCCGCGATGGCCGAAGCGGGCGTGGCCCTGCAGCACGACCTGACGCGCCATTCGGTGATCGGTCTGGAGATCCTGCGGAAGTATCGCGAGCTGAAGGCGGTGTTCGACGACCTGGTGAACCTCGCGCTGTCGGAGCGCCCGGACGTGATCGTCGGCGTGGACTACGGCGGGTTCAATCTGCGGCTGGCGAAGGCCATCCGGCAACGGCTGGCAAAGGAGCAAGGGCCGTTCGTCAACTGGCGCCCCAAACTGGTCCAATACGTTTCGCCCCAAGTCTGGGCGTCACGCCCGGGCCGCGCCCAGACAATTGCGCAGCACCACGACCTGCTGCTGAGCATCCTGCCGTTCGAGGCAGCGTGGTATGCCCGCCAAGCCCCCGGTCTGCGGGTGGAGTTCGTCGGTCATCCCATCGTGGACCGCCATGGCGGTTGCCGCCGGGAGTGGTCACCGTCCGCCGACGGTCGGCCGTCGCTGCTGCTGTTGCCCGGTAGCCGGGTCGGCGAACTGCAACGGCATTTGCCGGTCATGATCCCCGCGGCGCAGCGGTTGCTGCGGGAGACCGGATGTGCGGTGCGGATGGTATTGCCCCGCGAATCGCTCCGAGGCGTGGCGGCGCCATGGCTGAATGCCGCCCCGGATTTTGAAGTGCAGATCGGCGAACTCCCTGCCGCCCTCTCGCGCGCGACCGTCGCGCTCGCCTCGACGGGAACCGTGACGCTGGAATGCGCGTGGTTCGGCGTGCCCACGGTCGCGCTCTACCGGACCTCGGCCCTGACCTATGCGATCGGCCGTCGCATCGTCACGGTGCCGTTTCTCGCCATGCCCAACCTGCTGGCGGGCGAAGCCGTGATGCCGGAGTTCGTGCAGGACGCGGCGACCCCGGACGCCTTGGCCGGGGCCGTGCGCTCCCTGCTGGAAAGTCCGGAACGGCGCGCCGCGCAGCAAACCCGCCTGCGGGAGATTGTGGCGACGCTGGGTTCCCCCGGCGCCGCGGGCAGGGCGGCCGGGGCCATTCTTGGACTGGTTGGCCTACCCGGCTGAGCTCTCCGCGGCCGGCTTCTCCGGCACCTGCAGCGGCACGGACAGCCGGAACGTGGTGCCCTTGCCCACTTCGCTGACGAAGGACAGTTCGCCACCGTGCAACCGCGCGCAGTCGCGGGCGATCGTCAGGCCGATGCCCGTGCCCCGGATTTTGCCGACATTGCCGGCGCGGAAGAACGGCTGGAACAGCTTCTCCTGGTCGGCCGGCGGAATGCCGCAGCCGGAATCGGCGACGCTGACGCAAAGCCGGGAGGAGCCGTCGGCGGCCAGTTCGGTCTCGGCCGAGAGGATCACCGGCAACGGCGCCGGCGAATACTTCAGCGCATTGCTCAGCAGGTTGAGCAGCGCGTGGCAGAGGAGATTCGAGTCCAACAGCAACTGGACGGGCGAATCCGGGGCGATCCGGATTTCGATCCGCCCGTTGCCACCGCTGGCCTGACGACGCAGATCCTCGAGCAGCGCGACCAACTCCACCTCGGCCGGTGCGCACTCCAGCTTGCCCGACTCGATGCGGCCGAGCAGCAGCAGGTCGTTCATCAGGTCGCTCATGCGTTTGGCGCCATCGAGGATGATGTCGAGATAGCGCTGCTGGCGGGCCCCGGTCGCTTCCGGCAGCGCCTTCACATGGCTCCCCATCATCTCGGCGGCATAGTAGATGCCGGTCAGCGGCGTGCGGAACTCGTGGGAGGCCATCGTGACGAACGAGCTCTTCAGCGCGTTGAGCTCCCGTTCCCGGACAAGCGCCAGCTCAATCTGCTGTTCCACCTGCTTCTGGGCGGTGATGTCGGTGATGACCGCGATCGTGCCGCCAAACTCGTCTCCGTCCATGCGGGGGACGCCGGTCACCAGCACGGGCACGGCCGCCCCGTCGGGCCGCTGCAGCCGGAGTTCGTAGGAAGAGCTCCTGCCCTGTTTCCGATCCAGTCGGACTTGCTCCAGCATCTTGTGATCTGACACCGGAGAGATGTCATCAGGGGTCCGACCCAAGAGCTCCTCCGATGGAATTCCCACCAACCGGCTGTAGGCGGGATTGACGTAAGTGAATACTCCGTGAGCATTCGTCACGCTCAGTCCCTGCCCCATCATGTCCATGACCATGAGGGCGAAATCGCGGGATCGCTGAAGCTCCCGGCGCGCGAGCGTCCGATCAACAAACTGTCCAATCAGGCCGCCGAAACTGTCCAGAAGGAGCAGCAGTTCCGGATCGGGGGCCGCCAGGTCCGGACTCGTGAGCACCATCGCGCCCACCACCCGATTCTCCGCGCGGCACAGAATCACCAAGGCCGGCCAGTCCTTTCCGACCGCCGGGAAGAATTCAGAGGCTCGGCCTGACAACGCCATTCCAGCCAAATCCCGGGTTATCTGCAGGCGGGCGCCCAACATCGCAGCAGTTCCGGTTTCACACCGCTCCCAGACTGCAAAAGGCTGGGAACCTGCGTCCGTCTCAATCGGCCAGCAGACCCCGCCCACCGCTCCGGTGACCTCTGCAATTTCTTTGAGGACTTCGGGGAGACCCGATTCGATCGAGTCGGACTGGGCGATGACAACCGAAACCGACTCCTGAAGTCTCCGTCGCCGCTCCGCTTGCACACGTGCTGAAACGTCCTGCTCGATGGCGATGAAATTGCGGGTTGTGCCGCTCTCATCAGTCACCGGCTGCGCCTCGATTCTCACCCAGTATCGCCGGCCATCCCGATGGTAATTGATGAGATCCACCTCGAACCCCTGCTTCGCCTCGATTCTGGTTCGCATGAGCGCCACCGTAGCCGGGTCCGTTTCCGGTCCCTGGAGAAAATGCCCCGGACACCGTCCTATCACCTCTGCGGACTTGAAGCCGGTCATGCGCTCGAAGCTTTCGTTCACCCACTCGATTCTTCCTATGCTGTCGGTAATCACCACGGAGCTGTATGTCCGCGCCGCCACCAGGGCGAGTTTGGATGCCTCGGCCTCACGCTGATGCAGCAAGGCAATCGTCTGCTGGAGATGGGCCCGCTGGGTCTTGAGTCGCTCCACGAGCCGTCCGTGATCCCAGGCCGCCATCCGCTGTGCTTGGATGGCGTGAATCAGGTCGAGTGTGGAGTCATGAATGGGGAATTCGTCCAATGGCAGCCCCCGTTGCCTGATTTCTTCGGAATCGGTGAACCACGGGGAGCCGAGGAACATCGTGTCACCTGATTCGAGTTGGAGCAGCTGTCCCCGGAGTTGAAGCTGCGTTGCCCGAACGATTAGTATGACCAGCGACCGCCGCTGGTTCGGGGTGCACAGGCCTAGAGGCCCGCAATCAGCCGGACGGATCGGACGGACGTGCTCGCTCAGTATTGCGCCCGGCCCCAGTTCCGGCGCGATCTTCCGCAGGAGCCGACCTGCCTGCTTCACCCGGTCCCCGCGGTCCACCACAAAGTTGAATGGGAACAGGTCGGCGAACTGATCGGCGCTGGGGGCCTGCGCCGGAGGAGGCTGCTCGTGATCGGGCATGGCCGGCAGCTCAGGATTCGCCGGCGGTGCGAGACCATTCGACCCGCAAGGAATCGGTGTCCCCCGTGTCCTTTCGCCAACCTACCTGAGTAACAGTCACGGGCGTGGAAAACCTCTTGCCAAGGCCCTTGATGATGCCGACCACGAAAGGCGCCAAGCCATCCCTGCTGGTCTGGTAGTGGACCGTAATGCCGCCATCCCAAGCATCAGCGGTCCGAAATGTTGGAGGTGTCAGCTTGGGGAAAAGGAGCATCACCCGGGAGTGCAGATGCGGCAGATTGGTCAGAAATTCCCCCAGTGAAGTGCCGCCCATGTCCAGCATTGCCCCATAGCTGGCCTCCGCTGTCTGAACGATCCAGTGTTCTCCGAACGCTTCGAGGATCTCTGGCGCCGGCACACCCAAAATCCGGCTGGCCTCCCCCACCAGGCGATAAGTCAGCGCATCCGGGTAGGTCTCATTGCTGAGAAACACCTCCTCGGTAAATCCCGCGGCGAGAACAATCTTCTCCCACGCGGGTTGCCCGTAGCGGCCCACGATCAGGTCCTCAATCGAACGGTTTACGAGACCATACATACGTTCAGTATTTGCGCGGTGTTTTCAGCGAACAGTTTGGGACACAGTGACCTTCAGTCCGGTCGGTTGGGCAGAGGCAAACTTCACCAAGAATCCATGGGCGCGGGCCAGAGAGTCAACAAGCGCCAGCCCCATGCCCTGCGGTTCGCGGGACGAAGCATCCGGGAACCCTTGCAACCACCGATGCATGGACTCCACCTCAGCCGGCGCCAGATCATGCCCCCGGTCGATTACGGAAAGGGTCCACCGGCCATTTTCCAGATGCGTCGCCAGATGCACCGGCGAGCCGGGAGGCGAATATCGGAACGCATTGTCAAGCAGCTCGCGGGTCAGCAGCAGCAGGTCATTTTCCTCCATTGGAAACGGCACGGGATGAAGCGTCGCGGAAAAATCGGCCAGCCTGGCCGCCTCTGCGGCGATGGCCTCCGCCCCCTCCGCCAGGCGTGCCCTTGAGGTTCCGCTGTCTCCGACCGGCCTGGCTGGTTTCTCAGCGGCAGCACGGCGCAATGTCGCATGCAACTCGGTCAACCTCCAAAAGCGCTTCACGGAGCGGGCCATCCGATCGGTCGCCGAGATGATCATCTCCGCCAGTTCGCGGTTTCCACGGTCAAGCGCGGCATCCATAAGCTGGATTTCGGCAGCGCCCCGGATGGTGTGAAGGGGGGCAATCAACTGCGCCGGCATGCGGCGGGCATTTTCGTCGCGCAACTGGGCGTCCAGCTCGCGCTGGCAAAACCCCGCCACTTGGGACCGCCGCAGACGTGCCCGGACGGCATCCAAGAGGTCCTGGCGTGCCACGGGTTTCACCAGATAATCGTCGGCGCCCAGATTCATACCTCGGCGCTGGTCGGCCGGTTCGCTGCGGGCAGTAAGGAAGATGAAGGGCACCCCATCGAACATCGGATCCGCCTGTAGGCTGCGCAGCAGTTCGTGACCGTCACCGTCCGGCATCATCACATCGGAGATGATCAACTGGGGTCGCACGGTCGCGAGCAGAGCACGGGCCTGGTTGCCCGAGCCGGCCGTGGTCACCTCTGCCCCCTCCAACACCAGAAGGTCCGTCAGGAGTTCGTTGATCACGTCGTCGTCTTCCACCACCATGATGTGGATTCCGGAAAGCAGCGGCCCTTCGGGCGAGACAACATTCATGTTATGAAAGCGGGAATGAGGAGATGCGACAGGCCCGCAATGAAGCCTCGAATGCCCGGGCATGGCGTGAGTCTTGCCAACCGGCTCTCAAAGCGGACCCGTTTCTCCACCGGATCGCCAAATCTAAGACAATGTGGGACTCACTTCGCATTCGCTCGGTAATTAACTGTGGTTAGTAAGCAATTTGTATATCGGCCACACAATAGCCAACAATGGTTAGTGGACACTCCATTGGTTACACCGGATGGACCTTCTGTGGGGGAACTGGCCCTGTTGGAGTTGACCGAAGGCAAAGTGACGTGAACGGTCCTCCCCTAGACAATGTCCGGGGCTCGCTACTCCAGTTCGAAATCCCCTCTGAGGGTGGTCCTCGTCGAGGACGATGAGGCGCTCGCGGAGTTGGTAAGCGATTACTTGGCCGCCCATCCCCGATTCACGCGACCACGTGTTTTTGTTCATCCCGCCACCGCGCTGGCCGGAATCCGCGAATTTCGCCCGCATTTGGTGCTGGTGGACCTGCATCTGGCGGGATCGTCCGGAATTGACTGCATCCGACGAATACGCGACGCGAAACTGCCCGCCAAGGTGCTGGCGTTCACGGGGTCAAGCGACGAGGAAGCCGTTGTCGGCGCCCTGAAGGCCGGGGCGGACGGCTATCTGCTCAAACAGCCTTCGCTAGCGGCTGTTGCCGAATCGTTGCTGGATGCCTGGGTTGGCCAGACGGTCGTCTCTGATGCTGCGCTCGCCAAGATTATCGGCAGCTTTCGCCGCCCGGAACCGGCAAACTCCGTTACCACCCTGTCGCCCGCCGAGCGGGCGGTCCTCGACCTGACGGTGGATGGACTCGATTGCAAGATCATTGCCCGGCAACTGGGCATCAGCGTGCACACGGTCTACGTGCATAACAAGAACATCATCCGGAAGCTGGGCGTGAACAATCGCCATGCGGCGGCGGCGCTCTGGCGGGAGCGGCGGGGCTGAGGCCGAGCGCGACCGTGCTGAGCTAGCCAAACGTGGCTACTTGACGAGTCGAGTAAGCTCTCCTGCGAACGACGGGGCTCCCAGGGTCCAGTGCTTTCTCCCTCTCGGCTCGCGGCACTTGCCATGTCCAATGCCGGGGAAGCGATGATCCTGCCTCCAGAACGGCTCGGCCGGCACCATGACTTCATCCAAAGCACCGCTGAACGGGTCTGCATTGCTGCGCATCGTCATCGTCGACGACGACGAGCCCTTGGCTCGCCTGCTGATCGATTTCCTCGATGCCGATTGCCGGTTTCTGCTGTCGAAATCCTTTTCCGACGCCCGGAGCGGGGTGGCCGGAGCTAAGGAGCTCCGGGCAAGTGCGGTGCTGGTGGATTTGCGGCTGAACGGATCTTCGGGATTCGAGTGCATCCGCAGGATTCGCGCGGAGTGTCCATCGACCCGCGTGCTCGCGTTCACCGCTTCGGACGACGATGAGTCGATTCTTGGGGCGTTGAGGGCGGGCGCCGACGGATACCTGGTCAAAGGGTTGAGCCTGCGCGAGGTGGCCGACTCCTTGGTAGCCGCCTGCTCCGGGGCGGCGGTCATTTCGGATTCTGTGCTGCCCAAGGTGATTGCCAGCTTCCATTACCCGGAAACGGCCGGGCCGCGGCTCGACCTGACTCCCACGGAGAACACCGTGCTGGAATTCACCGCCGAGGGGCTCGATTGCAAAGACATCGCGCAACGCCTCGGAATCAGCGTCCACACGGTTTACATCCATAACAAGAACATCATCCGAAAGCTCCGGGTGACCAATCGGCACGCGGCGGCCGCGCTTTGGCGCCGGCGAAGCGAAGGCTGAACCGATCGTAGTCTTCCCCACGGACTGAACCGCCCGCCGCCGATTACCCGTGGATGGGCAATGCAACCGTGAAGGTGGTGCCTTGGCCGGGGCGGGAGACAAAACTGATCCTGCCCCCGTGCAGCCGGGCGCATTCCTGCGCGATGTTCAGCCCCACTCCAGTGCCCCGGATGTTGCCGACATTCGAGGCCCGGAAAAACTCGGCGAACAGACGGGTCTGTTCGCCGGGCGGAATGCCGATCCCGCGGTCCTCGACGGAAATCCGCAGCTGCCCCGCCTCCGCCGCCAGCCGGATCATCACCGGCGCGGGCGCAGGGGAATACTTCAGGGCATTCGACAGCAGGTTCAGGAGGATGTGACGGACCAGCGCCGGATCGAGGGCGAACTGCGTCCCGGCAGGGACGGCCGAGTTCACGATCACGCGGTCGCGTGATTCGGCGATTCCCACCTCGTCGCGCAACTTTTCGCACAGCTCCGCTGGTGAAATCCGGACCGGCCGAAAGTTAAGCTGACCGGACTCCAAACGGGCCAGCAGCAGCAGTTCATCCATGAGTCGAGACATGCGTCCCGAAGAGCTCAGGACCGTGTCCAGATACTCCGTCACCTCCGCATCGGCCACGCCGTTGGCCTCCAGCTTCAGGCGCAACACTTCGGCCGCGCACACCGTCGCGGTGACCGGATTCCGAAGCTCATGGGACACCATGGTCATCAGCCGGAGACGGGCCTGACCCCGCCGGCGTTCGTGCTCGAGCTCGCGCCGGAGCTGTTCCGCCGCGGCCGTCTCGCCCGAAAGCACCCGCACCAGCACCCGATGGCCATCGGGAACCCCGTCGGGGCGAAGGCCGCAGAAGGTCAGTTCCAACCATTCACCTTCCGTGGCCCCGCGGGTCAGGCGGCACTTGACGGTCAGCAGCCGTCCCCGGATGCCCCGTGACCACGCGACGGCTTCGGGCCACCAAACGGCGGCGGAATCTTCCAATTCACTCACCGGCCTGCCGACCACCGGTCTCGTGGCCACGGCAGCTTCCCACGAATCGCCCGCTGCTCCGGGGAGCACGCACAGGCGGGAGTCCAAATCGATGAACTCCGCCGGGGCCGCCCCCTTCTCCGGCGCCACGACTTTAGCGCCGCCTCCGGTCTCGGGCCCGCTCACGGCAGCTCCACCGAGTGGGCGGTTGGCCGAGCGGACGGACCAGCCGGATCCTAGCCGGACGGGGTGGACGTTTTCGTCGTTTCGAAAAACGGACGAACAAAGGGCTGGGGCAGCGCAGTTCATAGGCGGAGAAATCTCAGCCACTTCCATGCTGCATCCGGTGCTCCCGGCCAACGAACAACGTCGGCTAGTGGATTTTGACGACGACTCTTTCCGCAGCTGAAATTGTCGATTTGCGGGGAATCGGGCGTGACGGAGCCGTGGCGGCAGATTGGGTCGTCAGAATTAAGGACGCGTTGGACCCGGAGCAGGCGGTGCCCTGGTGCCGGAATCCCGCTTCCGCCGCCCCTGCCCCCACCGGACCGCCGCCGGGTAACTTCTGGTCAATTCCGCGGGCCACTGGTATCCCTCCGCCATTCAACTGCCCGTCCGGGCATCCTCGCATGGCCACCAAAGTGCTGAAACGCAAGAGCGTCGTCACCGATCCTGTCGATCCGGCTGTCACGCCGCCGCCGACCCCTTCGGAAACGACGTTCCTTACCAAGCCCAAGCTGTCCTCCAAATCCCGGAAGCGCGACATGCCCGAAGGACTCTGGACCAAGTGCCCGAAGTGCGAAGGGCTGATCTACGACAAGGAGCTCGACGACAACCTGAAGGTCTGCCCGAAGTGCGGGCATCATTTCCCGATCGGCGCCCGCGAACGCATCCATTCGCTCGTCGAAACCTGCTCGTTCGAGGAGATCGACGCCCAGATGGAGTCGGTGGACGTGCTCAAGTTCACCGGCGCGGCCAGTTACGAAGCCAAGCTTGCCGCCTACCGTAAGAAATCTTCCCTGCTGAAGGACGCCGTGGTCACCGGCATCGGCAAGATCGGCGATCACCGGGTGGCGCTCGGGGTGATGGACTTCGCGTTTCTGGGCGGCTCCATGGGCTCCGTCGTGGGCGAAAAGCTGACCCGCCTGATCGAGGCCGGCACCGACCGCGGGATTCCGGTCATCATCATCTCCACCAGCGGTGGCGCCCGCATGTATGAGGGCATGTTCAGCCTCATGCAGATGGCCAAGACCTGCGGCGCGCTCGCCTACCACGCCAAGCAGAAGCTGCCTTACATCTCGGTCCTGACGAATCCGACCTACGCCGGCGTCATCGCGAGCTTTGCGACCGTGGGTGATCTGATCATTGCGGAACCGGAGGCCATGATCGGTTTCGCCGGTCCCCGCGTGATCAAGGACACCACCCAGGCAGAGCTGCCCGACGGTTTCCAGACCTCCGAGTTCCTGCAGAAGCACGGGCTGATTGACACCATCGTCTCCCGCAAGGAGATGAAGGAAAGACTCATCTACTTCCTGGACTTCATGGGCGCCGGCCGCAAGGCCGCCTGACCCGTCCGCCCGGTCGGCGCCGGTCTAAGGTTGGCCGCGGAAGCACGAATTTATTCCGTCATGGCCCAGCCTTCTTCCTCCCAGCCAAGCGCCGTTCGCCGCCTGCTTCGCTGGATGGCGGTGGCGGTGCTGATTGGGCTCGGGGTGATTGTGGTCGGCGGGTGGAAGGTCCTGCACGACAGCCTCGCCCAACTCGACGGCGCCGCCTCCCTTCCGGGGCTCGCCGCGCCGGTGCGCGTGGAACGCGATTCGTTGGGCGTGGTCACGCTCACCGCTTCCACCCGGGTGGATGCCTCCCGGGCGCTCGGTTTCATTCACGCCCAGGAACGCTTCTTCCAGATGGACCAACTCCGCCGCGCCGGCGCCGGCGAGCTGGC